>JBJHCD010000130.1:0-2234 GCA_050485845.1 Pirellulaceae bacterium
CCTGTTCGAACATCATATCCGTGGGTGGAGTTTGGCCGGTAAACAATTGAAACTGCTTGGCCGCCTGACGCACGAACATGTCGACGCCAGTGACCGTCCGGCAACCTTGCTCTCGAGCTTCCTTGATCAGCAGAGTCTGTTCGGGATTATAGACCGTATCGAACACGACCATCTGTCGGCGGAGGTAATGTCGATGGAAAGGGGATTCATTCACATTGGGGTGCATCCCGATCGGCGTGCAATTCACCAACAGGTTCGCCTTGACCGTATGCCGGGAACTCCAGTCGGCCCAGCGGCAGTCGAGACTTTGTGACAACTCCTTGGCTCGGTTTTCGTTGCGGTTGGCGATCACGACATCGGCTCCCCGCTCCTTCAATCCATAAGCGATGGCTCGGGCCGCTCCCCCCGCTCCCAGCAACAAGACGACGCGTCCACCGATGGCGTTGCTCCCTTCCGCCTCCCCGATGCCCTCCAGAATGCTCTCCATCGCCGCGTCGTAGTCGGTGTTGAACCCTTGGCTTTTCCCCTCGGCAAACACCACCGTGTTGATGGCACCGATTTCCCGAGCTGAATGGTCCATGTCGTTCACCCACTTCAGCATCGCTTCCTTGTGGGGAATCGTGACGCTCAACCCCTTGATTCCCAGCTCCTCGCAGGAATCACAAAACTCCTCGAGGTCCTCTTCGGGAACGCGAAAGGGGACATAGACCTTGTTCAAGTCCAATGCCTGAAACGCGGCGTTGTGAATCAGAGGGCTGAGCGAATGACCGACCGGATCGGCGACGACGCCAAACACTTCCGTGTCGGCTCGAATCCGGTCATAGCCGTAGATTTCCGTCATCTGGCGGTAGCTGAGCTGCCCTGGGGCGAGCGACCGTTCGTGATGAAACGTGGCAAACGTGAAGGGCGCCCCGAACTTACCCGCCAGGATTCGAGTCGGGATGCCGATGTCTCCCATGCAAATGCCGACCGTCGGGACCTCGCTGTCCCGGATCAAACGGAGCATTCGCAGGTTGTCAGCCGGGTGATGGGCCATCACGGCCAGTTTGACGATATCGGGATCCTTCTGGCACATTCGCTGATGAATGGCCTCCAGATCGTCGGGAAGTTCGCGGAAGTTGTGATAACTGATGATCCGCTTCGTTTTTCCATACCGGCCGATATTGTCCGCGATATCTTCTTCCAAGTCGATATAGTCGACCCCTTCGACGATGGCCGAGCGGAGTAGGATTTGCCGAGCGCTTTCGGTCCCCTGCCATTTCCCCCCATCGTCCTCGCGGCGGCAAGTCATCACGACCGGACAGGGTCGGCCTTGCAACAGCCGCTTGAGACTCACGTCCCGCCGGATATAGTCCAACCCCAATTCCACCAGCTCGGCCCCCTGGCCGGCCAAATGCTGATGCTCGGCAATCATCTGCTTATGCCGTCCCCGGCCAATGCTGACGCATATCATGGAAATCACTCGTGTCGTGGGAACTCTCGATCCGTAAATCCGTAAATCCGTAAATCCCTACATCCCTAAATCCCTCTCCATTGTGCTCGGCAACCCTGGTCAACTCAAGTTCGCCCGAAACGCTTGTCCAATTCATCGCAAGAGAACACCAGGGCGGTGGGGCGTCCGTGCGGACAATGATGGGAGTCGAGGCAGAGTTCTCGGTGTTCGAGCAGGGCGACGATCTCCTCCGAGGAGAGAGGATCTCCCGCCTTGACCGCGGCTTTGCATGCCATCATGTGCAGCATTTCGTCCATCAAATCCCGTCGCTGGATCTCTCCATTGCCGTTCATCAGCAATTCCACCGCCTGCCGCAGGATCTCCCCCGGGGAAATCCGCTGCAGCATGGCCGGATATCCACTGACCAACACCGTGTCCCCTCCGAACGGTTCGACCTGAATGCCGAGTTCGCCCAAGGCCTCCTGATGGTCCAGCACCATCGCCGCTTCCACTGGACTGAGCGTCACCGGCTCGGGCACCAACAGCCGCTGCATTTCCACTCGCCCCGCCAAGACCTTCTCCCGCAACCGCTCGTACAAAACCCGCTCATGCAAGGCATGCTGATCAATGACCACCATTCCCTCGTCCCCCTCCACCACCAGATACCGGTCATGGATCTGCAGGACCGGGGGATTTCGGCGACCAGCCTGGGAGGAACCGACCGGAAACGAGGACGAGGAGGCTGAAATCGAACAAGAACCATCCGGCTCGCCGCGATGGGAAGAGGAGGTCGAATCTTGAT
>JBJHCD010000130.1:2244-2840 GCA_050485845.1 Pirellulaceae bacterium
CCCCCCGACAAGCCAGGCTCGGATGGCCGCGGCACCGCGGAAGCAGGAGCCGAGGAATCGGGAGCGGAAGAAGGGGGAGAAGCACTTGAAGGAGACGAATTGGCGGGAGGAGCCGATGAGGGGCCTCCTCGAGCCCAATCGACGAGCGAACGATCGAAAACGCGCCGGTCGGCGGTCGAGGAAGAAGCATCCGAGGCAACGTATTCGAAGCCTCGCTGCATTCCGCCACTTCCAGGCCAAGGGGGCGCCTGCTGACTTGCCGAGCGTCCTGGATCGGGTCGCCGAGCAGCGTCGCCCGGCGGGGAAGCTCCCCCCGGCGAATCGCCTCCATGCGGTCCCACCTGCCCAGGGCGTCCCGAGGAGGGAGCGGGATTCGCCCAGGAAGAACTGCTCGTCCCGTCGCGATACCCCGGCCGAGGATCCGCGGCGCCCGTTCCGCCGGTCGAATCTGCTGAGTCGCTCTGTGAATCTCGCTGGGCATCACCCTTCTGAGAGTTCTGCGCGGCGTCCCGGGCCGGAGCACTCGAAGTCACTCGCGCGGTCAAGTCGGTGGCGAGGAATCGGTTGCGGATGGCGCTGAGCGTCTTGCTGTAGAT
>JBJHCD010000130.1:2850-9698 GCA_050485845.1 Pirellulaceae bacterium
AGATTCGGGAACCATCCTGAAAGCGGACTTCCAGTTTTGTCGGATGGACGTTGACGTCCACGATTTCCGGCGGGAGATCCAAACGCAACATGGCCACCGGAAACCTTCCTTGCATCAGGAGTCCCCGGTAGGCCTCTCCCAGGGCATGCTGCAAGGATCGGTCTCGAATGAATCGACCATTGAGAAACAAGTATTGCAGGCGATTGTTCGAGCGATTGTAGCTGGGATTGGCGACATAACCGGACAATCGAATCTGCTCGTCATTGCTCTCCACCCAGATCAGTTGTTCTCCCAAATCGTCGCCGAAACAACGCACGATCCGTTCTCGCCAACTCTCGACCGGAGTCAGGTCATGAATGACTCGATCATTGTGGCGGAGCGTGAAGTGGACCTGCGGGTGCGGCAGGGCGATGCGAATGAAGGCCTCGCTGACATGCCCCAGTTCCGTCTGGACGGTCCGCATGAACTTCCGCCTCACGGGCGTATTGAAGAAGAGATTGCGGACTTCGATCGTGGTTCCGGTCGGTGCCCCGCAAGGGACGATGGGCTGAGCGTTTCCGCCGAAAACCTCCAATTCGGCCGCCTCCGAGATGTCCGCCGGCCGACTGACGATGCGGAACTGACTGATTTCGGCAATCGAGGCGAGGGCCTCTCCCCGAAACCCGAGCGTCGAAACGCGAAACAGATCGTCGGCGTCACGAATCTTGCTGGTCGCGTGACTTGCCACGGCCAACAGCAACTGATCGGCATGAATTCCACAGCCGTTGTCGACGACCCGAATCAGTTGCGAGCCCCCCTGCTCCACCGTGACGTCGATGCGGGTCGCTCCGGAGTCGACGGAATTCTCCACCAGTTCCTTGACCACACTGGCCGGGCGTTCGATCACTTCTCCGGCGGCAATCTTGTTGACGACGGATGGGGATAGTTGACGAATCTCCGGCATGGTGCCTCTGCCTCTCTTCTTGGGAGTTTCGATTCTCGGATTTCTCGCGTCCCTCGAATGCTCTCCCACCCGTCTTGAAGAACTTAGGAATAGGATTCGAGCTTGCGATAAATGGTCCGCGCGCCGATCTCCAATATTTTGGCGGCCTGATCCCGGTTGCCGTTGGTCAGCTTCAACGTCTCCTCAATGGCCCACCGCTCGATCTCGGCCAAGGGACGACCAATCAGGGAACTGGGGCCCGATGTCGCGGTGGGGGGGGGAACGTCTTCCTGCTCGAGCAATTCCGGGGGGAGGTCGTCGACATCCAGCAAACCGTCCGTGTCCAACACCACCATCGTCTCGACCGCGTTGCGCAACTGCCGCACGTTGCCCGGCCAGTCGTATGCGAAAAAGCGCCGAGTGACCGCTGAGGCAATGGCATGAGCCGGCTTGTGATGCCGCTTCACGAACTGTTTGCGAAAATGGTCCAGCAAGGGAACGATGTCTTCTCGGCGTTCGCGCAGAGGAGGAAGATCGATGGTGACGACCTTGAGCCGAAAATAGAGGTCGGCGCGAAATTCATTCCGCTCCACCGCCTCTTCCAGATTCCGATTCGTCGCTGAAATCAAGCGGATATTGACCTTGATCGACTTGTTGTCACCCACTCGAGTGATCCGTCGCTCTTCCAACACGCGTAGCAACTTGATCTGAGTGGAAATCGGCATGTCTCCGACTTCATCCAAGAACAGCGTTCCCCCGTTGGCATACTCGAAGGCGCCGATCCGATCGGTCAAGGCGTCCGTGTAGGCCCCCTTGATGTGGCCGAACAATTCGCTTTCCACGAGATTGGCCGTGACCGCCGCGCAGTTCAGCGGGTGGAACCGCTTTCCCTTGCGTGGGCTGTTCTGGTGAATGGCCTGAGCAATCAATTCCTTGCCCGTGCCGTTCTCGCCCGTGATGACGACGGTGGCGTCGGTCGGGGCAATCCGCTTCACTCGGTCAATCACCAGCTTCATCTTGTCGCTGGCGTAGATGATCCCCTCGAAACCAAACCGTTCATCCAGTCGCTGGTTCAGTTCGACATTGTGCCGCTTCAGGCGAATCGCCTCGGAAGCCCGCTGAGCGACCGCTCGAAGCCGATTCGGACTGATCGGCTTCTCCAAGAAGTTGAACGCCCCCTGCTGCATCGCCTCGACCGCCTTGGGAACCGTGCCGTGACCGGTGACCATGACCACTTCGCAGTCCGGCAATCCCTCCTTGGCTCGAGCCAACAGTTCCATCCCATCCACGTCGTTCATCACCAGATCGGTGATGACCAGGTCGAACGTCTCTTGAGCGATCATCCGAGCCCCCTCGGGGCCGGAAGTCGCCATGGAACAGGCGTACCCATCCCGCTGCAGCGACTCGACCATCGCCTCCGCGTGGGCTCGATCGTTGTCCACGATCAAGACCCGAATTGCCGGGCCGCTCTCCTCGGATTTTTCACTGGTTGCATGCTCGTCCATCCCGACGATCATACCGAATGCGGCGGGAAACGACTAGGAGTTGGCACGGCCACCCGAGGGGGAGATGGCCCGATCCGCTCCCGCTTCGGCCAGGCGTTTGGGGACGGGAAATTCCAGAGTGAACTTTGTTCCCCGCCCCACTTCGCTCTGAACGTGAATCGTCCCCCCATGAGCCTCAATAATTTTCCGAGCGGTCGGCAAGCCGAGCCCCGAGCCCCCCGATTTGGTCGAGAAAAAGGCTTCGAACATTTTCATCGCCGTGCGATCGTCGATCCCACAGCCGTCGTCGATCAGATCAAGCGCCACGCCCTGGGAAGAGACATAGGTCCGCGCCACGAGATGCCCCCCCTTCGATAACGCCTCGAAAGCGTTCTTGACCAGATTCAGGATCGCCGCGTACAGCGTCTCCCGATGAATCATGATCGTCGGCAACGAGTGATCCAGATAGGCCATCACCTCGATGTGATTCTCGTCCGCTTGGGCCTCGAAAAACCGCAGTACCTGGGAAACGATTTCATTGAGATTCCCAGGGGTCAGTTCGAGGTGGCTGAGCCGAGCGAAGCGGAGAAAGTCGTTCAGCAAGTTCTCCAGCCGCGTGCACTGCTCCTGCACAATGGCGACTTTCTTTTTCAGTCGCTGTTCACGAGGCGTCTCGCCATCCGACAGATCCTCGGCGAGCAAATCCATGTTCATCAGGATCACGGATAACGGATTCTTGATCTCATGCGCCAACGACCCGGCCAAGGAAGCCAACTCGTTGTACTGGTCCCGCAAGCGGACGAAATCGGCCTCGCCGTAATAATCCTGTTGTCCCATTGTCGCTCTTCATGGCCTTCGATGTCGCAATTCCACGGACCGGCAGCAAACAAAAAGGCCGGACTCACCCAGGGGTAAGCCGGCCTCGATTTTCAGCGTTCGCCGTAATGGGGCCCTCCACGGTCTCGCGACGAACTCGCGACGGTGACAGGGGACTATCCGGGGGATTTTTCCGGAGCGTTAGCGGCGCCCGCGTCCTCCGCCACCTCCGCCACCTCGGCCGGAGCGGTCCCCCCCTCCTCCGCCATCGCGACTGCGGCGAGGTCGATCACCACGGTCTCCTCGATCGCCGCGATCGCCACGATCTCCTCGGTCGCCGCGATCACCACGGTCTCCTTCCCCTCGCTCTCCCCCTTCACTGGTGGCCAGTTCATCGGGGAGCCCCAGTTCCTCCAGGGCCCGGCGGCGGCTCAACTTCACTCGGTCATGATCATCCACCCCGATGACCATCACCTTCATCTCGTCTCCCACGTTGCAGAAATCCATCACGCTGCTGACAAAGCCGCTGGAGAGTTCGCTGACGTGGCAGAGTCCATCGCGGCCGGGAATGATCTCCACGAACGCGCCGAAGTCCTTGATGCTGGTCACGGTCCCATCGTAAATCTTGCCGACCTGGACCGTCGCCGTGCAGGCTTCCACTTGGGCCTGAGCCGCCTTGGCCCACTCTTCGTTGGTCGAGGCGATGGTGACCGTCCCATCCTCCTCCACTTCGATCACCGTTCCGGTCGTCTCTTGGATCGAGCGGATGTTTCGACCACCCGGACCGATCAATGCCCCGATCTTTTCCGAATCGATTTGGATTCGGATCAGGCGCGGAGCCCACGGGGAAGTGTTGTCCTTGGGACGGGGGATCGTCATCAGCATCTTGCGAAGGATCTCGATCCGAGCCTCCCGAGCCTGCGTCAGGGCAGCTCGGATAATGTCTTCACTGATACCGGCAATCTTCAGGTCCAATTGGATACCGGTAATCCCGTTCTGGGTCCCGGCCACCTTGAAGTCCATGTCGCCGTAGTGGTCCTCATCGCCGAGGATATCGGTCAGGAGGACCCATTTGTCGTTCTCTTCCATGACTAGGCCGATGGAAATGCCCGCCACCGGATTGGTGATCGGAACCCCGGCCGCCATCAAGCCCAACGTCGCTCCGCAAACCGAAGCCATGGAGGAGGACCCATTCGACTCGAGAATATCCGAGATCACGCGAATCGTGTACGGGAATTCATCGGGAGGAGGAAGCACCGACTTGACGCTCCGCTCGGCCAACGCTCCATGTCCGATTTCCCGTCGCCCCGGGCCGCGGATGGGGCGACATTCTCCGACGGAGAACGAGGGGAAGTTGTAGTCGAGCATGAACTTTTTCGAGTATTCCTCGAACAGTCCGTCCACTCGCTGTTCGTCTCGAGTCGTCCCGAGGGTGACGGTGATCAGGGCCTGCGTTTCACCGCGTTGGAAGACCGCCGACCCATGCACTCGGGGAAGGACGTCCACGTGACACTCGATGTTCCGCAAGGTGACGTGGTCGCGTCCATCGGGACGAGTTCCATTGAGGATCAGGTCACGGACAACGAGCCCTTCCAGGTCATGCCAGGCCGTGCCGAATTCGACATCGCTGACCGCCCCTTCGGCGGCCGGGTCGGGAATGACTTCTGCCTTGACTCGAGCCTTCAGATCGGCCACCGCTTCGGCTCGGGCCTGCTTTCCCTCGACCTGCTTGGCTCCGCGAAGTTCGCTATAGTACCGTTCCTTCAGCCGGGAGAGCAGATCGCTCTTGGGAGGCGCTTCGAACGGGGCCCGCTCGACTCCGACTTTCTCGAGCAACTCGCGCTGCAATCGACAGATGTCGCGAATGACGTCGTGAGCGAAGAGGATCGCCCCCGCCATCTCGTCTTCGGGCATTTCCCGAGCGAACCCTTCGATCATGGCCACGGCGTCTTCCGAGCCGGAGACGATCAGATCGAGGTCGCTTTCCTCGAGTTCGTCATGAGTGGGGAATGCCACGAGTTCGCCGGCGATGCGTCCCACGCGAACGGAGGCCAGGGGTCCCTGGAAGGGCATGGGGCTGATCAGCAGAGCGGTCGAGGTGCCGTTCATGGCCAGCACGTCGCCATCGTTCTGCTTGTCGCTGGCCATGACCATGCTTTGACACTGGACTTCGGCCTGAAATCCTTCGGCGAAGAGGGGCCGAATCGGGCGGTCGATCAAGCGGGAGGTGAGGGTTTCCTTGAGCGTCGGACGCCCCTCGCGCTTGATGAATCCCCCGGGAAACTTTCCCGCGGCCGCCGTTCGCTCGCGGTAGTCGCAGGTCAGGGGAAAGAAATCGATGCCGGCTCGAGCCGGCCCGGAAACCACGGCGCTTAAGACAACCGTCTCGCCGTATTGAACGACGACGGCCGCGTCAGCCTGTTTGGCCAGCAGCCCCGTCTCGAACGATAATACACTTTTGCCAATCTGCTTCTCTACTCGTACCTTCACAGTTTTACGTCCTAACTCTTACCTGTGTCCGGAACAGGGCAGCAGGGAGAGCAGACCTTGGGCTCAGCACATTATGAGCGGCAACACGGAGAGTCGCGAGAACCCGCGGCTCATGAAACACTCAGCGCGTCAACACGCGACCGATCCGTCACGGGACGGTCGGCCGAGTTGTCGCTGAGAGGCGGCAGGGAGAACCAGAACAGTCCCCCATCCACCTGCCGTTACTTGCGGATGCCTAACCGGCCGATGACGTCAAGATAGCGCTGCGGATCGATTTTGCGGAGGTAATCCAGCAAACGACGACGGCGGCTGACAAGTGCCAAGAGGCCCCGCCGACTTCCGTAGTCCTTTGCATGCGTCTGCATGTGCTTTGTCAGACTATTAATCCGAGTTGTCAGAATCGCGATTTGAACTTCGGGCGAACCGGTGTCGCTATCGCCATGCTGAAATTCTTGGATCAGTTCTTGCTTCCGCTCTTTCGTAATCGTCATGTGCTACCGTGATTCATTCGCCGCGGCGAGCAGCTTTATCGCTCGGCTTCGCCTGCCGAATCTCCTTGACCTTGTTCGCCAGGACTTCCTTCCAACAACAAACAACACCACAATTTCAAACAATTGATACCGGTCACAATGTATCACTGGAATTCGCCTTTGCAAGATCAAATCGAGAATCCTGTCCGAATTCCCCACGCCGGCCCTGCCCCTTTCTTCTTCCTCCTGCCCCCATCGCATGCTAGCCTACAAGCCCTGCCCCTGAAAAACCCCGGAAACCCCCTAGAAAAATCCGAAAAACACCCGCCCCGAAAAGCGCACTCCAGACAAACACATTCCGGACAAACGTTCGCCCATCAGCGAAATCCGCCGAGAAATCCGCCGAAATCCACTGAGAAAACGTTCCCCACGTCGCACTTGAAGTCGCACGAGAACTCGGAGCATCCCCGCCATGTCAACTCACCCATTCCCCCCGGAACTCCCCCCCGTCTCGCCCAACCCGACCGGGCCACGCTACGGGCCGCCACGCGTTCCAGCTCGATTCGGAACCCTTGTCTCCCTCGTAACTCTACTTCTCGTTCCCCCAGGAGGTGCGGTTGTGTCGGCCTTTGAACGCCCCAGCGGAGTTGCCACGCAGAGCCGTTC
>JBJHCD010000131.1:0-9690 GCA_050485845.1 Pirellulaceae bacterium
CTCACGCACCAAGACTGGCAGGGACTCATCGTCACACGCGACTATCGATTTCGAATCGACCGGAACGGGCGCTAAACTAGTCGTGTGTTCTTGTGGGGCATGCCGAGCATTTGACCCAATCGGTGATGGCTTCATTTGCACACTCTTGAAAAGATTGCTTGGGCGGCAAGTATTTCAACGATGGGGCAACTCATGAATTGCGATCTGTGAGTTTTGCCGTTCTCAAAGTTAACGCCGGATAACGTCCTTTACCAGGCGTTAACGCGACCGGCAAGGAAAACGTGATCTCGAGCCTGTTCGAGGCGAACTTTGCGAAGCATGTGCTTGTCTGGCCTTGCATTTGTTTGGGGCTTTCGGGAGTCGCTTTTGGATGAGGGAGGGGAGGGGTTGGTGATGCGCCCGTTTTGTCGTGGTCTAAAATGTTTGGCGCAGTGACTTGCTGGGCAATAGAGGCAGGCAAGGGCTGGCTTGGATCGTCTCGAGTGCTGTCGGCCCTTGCCTGCGGCTAAGATTGTGTGGTCACGTCGATTTTCCGAAATGCGTGAACGTTATCACCCCTCGAATCAACAGCTCCTCTACGCCGAATACCGCGTAAGCTCCACAGCCGTCGCAGCGATAGTATCGAGCATCGGGCTCGACTTGAAAGGCGACATCGCGGCATTCAATGCAGAGTCCACCGCAGCTTTCGTTCATCTCGAAAAACTGATCCTCGCTCATGCCAATGGGTTCAATTGTCTTCATGGTGCTTCTCCTTACTGGCCAAGATCCGACTGACTTCCTGGCAATGGCGTTAATCGTGGCCCGTCGGCGGCTTGCCAGCCTGCTACGCGGCCCAGTCAAGGTGGAGCCTTCGCCCTGGGGCGAAGCAGCAGACGCCGAAGGCGTCGGACCTTGACGCCGCGTTACAATGAGAAGAGCCAACGACGGGCGTTTCACTTCATCCGGCAGCGTGCAATCGGAGCGTTTCGACAGGCTCCGAGTCTATATCGTCGATGGGGATGACTTGGTTGCGGATTGGCCCATTGGGTGCACTGGCGGACAAATGACTCGGAACTGCTGGCGGTGGAATTGGCGAGTAACTTGGTCGGATGGGCTCCATCCAAGTGAGGTAAGTCGAGTGTCAGGGAGAGAGGGTCCGGTGGTGCATAGCGGGCCGAAGCCTCTCTCGGAGAACGTTCGGGAGACGGGTATAAACTGCGTTATCAAAACGCGGCTTCTACCTCGTGCTCACCATTAACCTGGACTCCCGCATGCTGAAAGATCCAGCTATGCGCCATGTCGCTGACTTTGGCTACAAGCGGTAGGTCGTCACGACCGAAGCTCGTGGAATCCTTCCATTCTTCCCCGTCCTTGTACAGTCGGCTGAGAGTCACATTGTGCCGAGTTCCATTCTGGGTTTCATTCTCCCAGATCGCGGCACGGATGCGTCCGAGTCGGACTTCGTGAACCGGACGTATCTTGGGTTTGGACTTTGCCATTACCTACTTCCTCATACTGCAAGAAGCAGAAGCAGCCCGAGGCGCGTGGGATGACACGCAGAATACCTCGAGCTGCTTGTCATTTCCGTCCAGGGGCCAACGAGGCCAGGGAACTGGACAAAACCATTTACGCTGCCAGCGACAGCAGGGCGGAGACTTTCGCTTCCATTGCCGTGCGATCACCGATGAACTTCACCGACTGAGTGAGCCGGGTAATGGCGTCAATCATGGCGAAGATGGTGAATCGCCCCGTTGTTGCCATTGCGATCTCCGCCGCATCCTTGGCCATCTGCTTGGGAATCCCAAACTTGAGTAGCTCCTTGATTGCGGTTTCATCGTCCGTGCACAAAGTCTCGACCATCGCCTTCTCCAGCACGCGCACGAAGCCATCTCGACGCTCGTTCCGTTGTGTTACCAGCCTCTCAATAATTCGTCGTATCTCGCTCAGCCCATCCCGCACGTTGGCGGTATGCTTGCGAGTGAATTCAACGACCTGACATGCATCCCACACAATGTGGTTCTGACAAATGGCTTGATACCAAAACGTCTGAACACCCAAGGACCGGCGACCTACTTCCGAATTCCATACAAAGAAACCGGGAGCGAATTCATCTCCATTGATTTCCGTCCACCCCGTGGGGTCAATCAGGAAGGCAAACATATCCTGTTCGCCACAGTAGAGCCCGGTGCTACCTCCAAACGCCTTGGGTGGCGGCTGGAAGTCCGAAGCAAACTCATTCACCACCTCCAATAGCTCCGTGTTCCAGAGCCGCGTGTAGGCCACGCCATGGAGTGATCGATACCGGTTGTCGGTCTCGAGAATTTGCAGCGGCTTCTTGCTGCTAGGCATCGTCTCGCGCAGAGCCTGACAGGCCGTCGGTGGCGTCAGGCGGTTGATCGTTTCCCGGTTGACGCCGGCCAGGCGGCACAGCTGGTGAAACGACCAGTCATTCAGGAAATGCGGAGACTCGTCCTTCAGGCCAAGCGTGATCTGGCCCTCCAGAGCTTGCACTTCGAGCGATTCTGGACGGTGCCAGCGTTCGGACGAAGCTTCACGTTCCCGGTTACAGTGCTGCCACAGTTCCGGTAGCGTCTCAAAGCACTCATCGGGTGTCCGCCGATAGAGTTCGCGGGACGCGCGCGTCAAATGGACCATCAACCTTCTCCTTGTGTAAACGAAACAGAAACGAAACCGGAGAAAGGCGACCGCATGGCGGCATGCCCTCTCGCCGGTTACGTGCAGGTCCGATTACCAATATTGGGGAGACTGCGGATGACGGGTGAATTGCAGCGTGTTGTTGTACCTTTGAGCTTGCACCACCAACCCCTCGATTTCGCCGAGCAGAGGCCAGCGACATCGAGAGGTGGATGTCCGCCTCTACTCGAGTGCCAAGTGCCGAAAGATCGCGAATACTGCGGGGGTCGCCAGACCCCTAGCACAGTGCGCGCGGGAGGTCACGGCCGGGAGAAGCCCGCCATGGAAAATCCGGGATTCCCCGCTACAAGTTACGGGTAAGCTCGGATAAGTTCGTCATCATCATTCGGGGGAACCACCGTTCCCAGGTGCTGAGCCCTCAGGTTGAGCAGCTGAAGAGCCTCATCGAACCGCTGCAAGGCAATCCGCCGCCGCACGTTCTTGGCGGCTCGATCATCCAGCACCGCCCAGCAGCAAACCGCATCTTGGTCAGCGTGCATTTCCGCTCGCCGAAACAAGAACGGTGCCGCATGCTCGGTTTCCACAACCAGCGATTCCAGCCCCCTCGAGGTGATGATTCCAAGGTAAGAATTCGTCATACTCCAAGAGGTACCATGACTTGCCTGTACGAGTAAAGCGTCTTACGATGCCCCGGATTACCAAGCAAACAATGGTTGGGAGGCGACATGGCCGAAGTCACGCTGATGCTTCGCTCTAAGGAAACGGACACCAAGCAGCGGTGGTAATGAGTCACACGCAGCGGGTGACTGAAGGACCTCCCACCGCGGCCTTCACGGACTGCTATACAAACGTGTTAGTCTCGACATGAAACGTAGGAGTGGAACTCCTTACGGCCCCGCTGACCTGAATTGTGCGAACTCGGTGGAATAGACGAAGACGAACAGCGCCTTTTCGGTAGGCTGCGGGCACCGAGGCCGACCGTCCGCTTGATCGATATATCAATTGGCGCCCTTGGATCATCATGGGGAACCACTGTCAGGCGTGTCGGTGTCCCTGGGCGTCCAATGCTTCGCCGTGCGCATGTCGATCCAATCGCAGTGAAGTTCCAGTCTAAGTTCAGCGTTCTCCTTCGGCACCAAATATGGTTCGAGCTGAACTGGGATCGGGAAATAGGCTCCGCCATATATCTCCTGAAATGGGCGATCGAGAGACAGCGCACCCTCTGCTCGCGGAGCCCCATCAACAATCGTGGTTACGATTTCGTCCAGGCGGATCTCATATTGAAACGAGGCGCTCACTGTATCCGACGCCACGTAAAGAATCTTGTTGCCCCCCCAGACGATCCCACGGCTTTCACACTCCGGAAGGATGTCTCCGTATGCTTTGTAAGCGGAATCCGGCAAGCGTATATAGAAGCCTGCGATACCCGTTTGGCTTGTCTCATCTATGATCTGAAGGATACGAGGAGTCTTGTTGTTTGGTGGCTGTGCATGACCCTGTGCACCACCACCTCCAACATTGACGACTTGGACGTCAGAGCGAGTCACGACTTGTCTCCTCCCGCCTTTGCGTACTGTCCCGATGTCATCCTTTAATAATATCCAGAGCTCGGAACGCCGCTTCGCGAGCATTTCGAGATTGAGCGCTCCGTCGCCGAAGAAGCGTGGGCTCCATTTTTTCAGCGAGGGGCCAAGGTACTCACGGCAGAAGGAGGCAATAAGCGAGTACAGAAGTTGGCTGAACCCGAGGTCCTGAAGCTTGGCGATCTCCTGATGACGTACATCGACAAAAATGTCGATTGGCTGGCTACCGGCTTGTTCCCTAACGAACACCGGGATGTCTTCGGTCAGCTTGCCGGGAACGAGACGGAAATTGCTTACTTCGTATGACTTGGCAATAGTCATCTCCAGCTCGCTCAGAAACACGCGTTCGAAGCGAGTCAGCGTCCCATAGTGCTCGGTGCAATCGATTACCCCGTCGAACGGCTTTGCCCCGCAATACTGCTGGAGATAGCTCGTTTCGGCGTTTCGTCGGTGCTGGTCTGATGAAAGCAACACCACGACATGCCCACGCGCCTGCATAATCTGATTGAGAGCCTGTTTCTGCGTGGTGCCGAAATAGACACCCACGCCTCCAGTTGCCGCGCGGTGCTTAATACTTCCCAATGTAGTTTCGGTTGCATCGGCTAAGCGAACGGGCACATTGTCGAGCCTACTGATCATGCCTCGCTTGACTACGTATCGGAAAATACGCGTGTGCTGAGCAATCCGTTCGGGCGATTCCAGTACTGCCTCAACAGCCATTCTCTCGAGTAGCGCGACGATCTGTCCGAGCAAGCTAGTCGTCGTTCCATCCAGCGAGTCTCGTCCCGCCGTCGGCACAAAGCGATCGCAGTCTAGCCGGCCGGAAACACCTATTGTCGTTCCGATCTGGGTGGCGCAAAGCTTGAAGCCGCGTTTGAATACGTCAATTGCCCCGTTTTCAAACCGAACTTGTCCTGTGAGGCCAATTCTTTCAACTCCAACTATCAGTCCCTCAATTCCGGCAACTAACGCGTGCCCCCGATCTTCGAATAGACGGCCTGATATTGTGAGGTTGCCTTCGTTCCAGGTTTGAGTTCCTGCGCCGACCTGAGTCAGGTTGTCTCGGTCAACTACGTCCGAAAAACGCTCTTGCGAAATCTTATCGCCGTTGAAGGCAACCATGATCGGCACAAATCGGACGAAATCCTTCAGATAGTCCCGCAGTTGCTCTGCGTTGGGTAACTCACGCAAGTGCCCCACGACAATAGTGCCGCGCGGCGCTGCTTCGCTACTGGGGCGGACCGTCACGGACGGTATGGCGATTCCAGCGTTTTTTATGTCCTCCTGCGAGAGACATGTGTATGTGCCATGATCCGACTCTTGCACTTGCGAAATAACTTCTAACTTGTCGCAGACACCGAAATTCGCGAAGCCGCCAATCCCGAACATGCCGACACAGCCAGCCTGAAGTGCTTCGCCAGTTCGCTTGCCACTTGCTCCGATAGTCCAGAAAAAGCTCTGGAGATCGACTTCCGACATTCCAATGCCGTTATCGCGTACGGTCAATTTTCGATCATTGACAGTGACGTCGATGTTGTAGCAGCCGTCGCTCGGATCGGCATTCTCACGGAGTGCCTGTATGCGAATGGCATCTACCGCGTTCTGGACGTTCTCCCGGATAAACGCCATCGGCGTTTCGTAAATTTGCTTTGATATTGCCCGCAGGACGCTTTCAAACTCGATTCCTACCTTAAATGAGGTTCCTCCGGTCATGTCGTATTCCTCCTCGCCCGCAGGGCATTTAGCTTATCCCGGAAGTCACGATCGCCGGTTGACTCCACGATGTTCTGACCAACCGCGATGAATCCATCCGCAGCTTCCGGATAGCGGTCGATGCCAGACAATACGGCCTTCTTGGCTAGATCATGGTTACTTACCGCTGACAGCAGGGTCGCCAGTGCGGCGAAGTCGGCGGCTATCGCCAAATCATCACCGCTGATTTTCTCGTATAACGTAATTGCCCGCTCCTTATCGGATGCCTCGGCTGATTGACTCAGGCACAGCGCCAGCATGCGCTGCGCCTCAATCGCTACGGCTCGTTCCGACGAATCGAGGAGACGTTGTGCGAGCGCTCGTAGTGATTCCCAGTCATGATCGGCGGCGAGTTCCCTTAGCAGCGTAAGCGTGTGAGCGAACGGCTCAAGCGGTTCGACCCCAGCAAGAGCACGCGCATCTCTATCCCGTGCGTCCAGTTTCTGACGCAACGTCGGTTCTGCCTCACACAGCTGTCTCAGAAGAGTTCCGTAACGCTCAACTGCCGCGCCATAACGTGAAAGGAATTCGGCCAAGGTCATGTGACCGGCGAATAGCCGTAGCGGGTTCCGTACCGCCATGAATGCGACGGTTGCCGCCTTCAATTCGTTCTCTGCTTCGTCGCGAAGGAGTTCGAGCGACCCGAACACATGCACTTGTCCGACAGCTATCGGTATTTCGGCCTGCGCTTCGATAAGCAAGGCAGACAGGTAATACGCTATCGGCTCAAGCGGTGCGAAGAATGCTGCCATTGCACCACCAAGCTCGTGCAATGTGTATGGCTTCACGGTATTGATAACGAATGGAAGCGACTGCACATTCTGGTAAGAGAATTCGCCGTCGGTGGGTCTGTACTGGACGGTCATCACAGTCTGTAACGCTCGCATCACGTCTAGAGTGACCAGGCAATAGGCATTATTTGTGTGCCGGGAATCAAAAGAGGCTCCGGCGGCAACAGTAAGGCAGTGAGTACCAGAGTGGCCAGTGTTGTGCGACTCGGGGTCGTGCAGGTGCCCACAGTGGTAAAAATGGCACGCTTGTTCTATGCGACGCTGAACGGCGCGGCGATCAAAGTCATTCAACAAATGGAACGGATGGTGGCCCATCGCTATGACTAAATGGGCCTTGGATTCTCCTGCAAATCGAAGCAAATCGATCACTTGTCGCTCCCCTGCGAGGAGACTGCCGTGGTCAGAAAGACCGCCCTCCGAGAGCCATGCGGTATTGATACCGACAATCGCGACCCGCAGATCGTCTACTGTGATTATCGACACGTAGCCAAGTCGGGAAGGGGTGTATCGTCTCTCCTGTCCCGCGAAATACGTGTCGTGAAAATGCCGGTAGCTTTCTTGACGTTGCAACAGCGTGTCTAGTTCTTCAGGGGATCCCAAAAACGAATCAATGTCGCCCTGGCTCTGAAGAATCTGGCGTGCCCCCGTGAAGCACGTCGTCTGCCGGTTGCGATCGACATCATGATTCCCTGGTATGCAGAAAATTCGCTCACGAGGTACGCCCGATACTTGTACCACTTTGTCAAAGAACGCCATGGCACAATCATAATCGTGCTTCTTTCCAGCAAAGGCTAGGTCGCCCGTCGCGAGAACAAAATCGATCGAGCCAGCCTCTGCCCGGCGCCGCTCGATATCCTTGCACATTTCCGACAGCACTACGTCCTGCGCCCATGCTTGGCTGTCGCGCAAGTGAAAGTCCGATATGTGGAGCCAGACAACAGGACGCATATTTACAACCTCCGGTCCGGATACGTAGTTTGCGTACCTTTGGCTTCACATTGTCTTACAGCTGCTGGCATGTAGAAAGTCCGCTCGTTTCGATCGCAGAATGAAACGGCGGCGGACGTTGGCATGTCGCGAGCAAGGGACCTGACGGTGACGAAGTCGCCGTGAGTATAGCCGCCTTCATTCCGCAGCCGGTAGTACATCGTAACTCCAATTCTTGCTTTGAGTTCCGGGTTTGACTCGATTGCTGTTTTGTGAATTGCCTCTTCTGCCAATCGCTCGCCGGGCCAATGAGGAAATACGTCAAAACTCGCGGCATCGAAATTACATTGTGAGGGAGTGTCCTGTGCGCATAGGAACCGTTCGGCTGCGAGTTAATTACGACAAAACCGAACTCATTTGCGTCTCACCAAAAACCGGTTCCAGTCCGACACGCTGATGTACTTCGACTTCAGCCACGAAAGTTCGCGTTGTATTCCAGAGTCTGACCCTCAATAGGCTCCCCAGGAAGCGACTTGGATAACGTGACACGATCTCCATACCTCCTCGCCTTTCTCTCACCTCGGTCAGCATTCATAATTCCATGCTTCCTGCCTCATCGTCAAACTGCGGGGAGCCGAATGCGGGGAGATCTGCTCCCAGATCTCTCGCCCTTTCCCAGGGCTGTCGGACGGAGAGACATTTCATGAGTGGGCTGACTCCTCCGTGGACGGGAATTGACAACAGGGCCCATGATACCAACTCCGCCGCCGGAATCGGTTGCAGTCCACTTTCACTGGAATCTTCGGTGGAGGCTTCGTCGTCCATCATCCGTCGGGGCTCGCCCCACCGAGGCCTTCCAGGCCCTTGGCCCCGCACGGTGATGGATGACGAAGCCGGTCGAGGTGCGCTTCCCAACACCGCCCGGCCGCCATCGCCAAACTCCTTGGGCGCTTGCTACTTTCCCACAGAGGCTTTGTTGTTCGGATTCCCGAGGGGTTTTGTGGGTTTCTGCTGTCGCCGGTTGCCCCCGTCTTCACTTTCGGCACCGAAAGTCCGATACTGGGAAAGAAGAGTTGTGGTACAGTTCGAACGCGAGGAATAGAGGATGACAGACGGGACGCCCCTTGTTACCTGGGAGGTGGACTTGGCGAGTCTGGGCGAGCGGCTCCGCTCGCGGCTGGCTCCTGGGCAAGGCGAACGCCCCGGACGGCCCAGCGATCCGAGTTGGACCGTGCAGCGGAAGCTGCCGATGAGCGCGGGAACACTCGAACTGCTCGAGCAACTGGCCGGCGCGCTGAGCACGGAGCGTCGCCAAGTAAGTCCCATGCAGGTGGCGGCTCTGCTGGTGGAGGAGTCCGCCAGAGCGGTGGCCGCGCAGAAGAGATGAACTTTGAGAGAAAGTGGGATTGGGGATGGCGACGGCACAGCAACTAAAGGCCTTGCTGCAGAGCTACAGCGAAGCGGATGGCGAAATGTTCGTCTCGGTGGCGCTGCAGATCGCGGCCCATGAAGCTCGCGCCGGCAAGGGGAAGCTGGCGACCGAGATCAAGCGACTGGTCGATGAAATCAAAGGGAAACAGCGATCCGCCAAAGTCGGTGGCTCGGTCCCGATCGCCCGTCCGACGGGTGAACTGGCAACTCTACTGTCGGCTAGCTACCCTCGAACCAAACTCGCGGAAATGGTCTTGGCTCCCGAACAGCGTGCAACGCTCGAGCTGGTCATTCGGGAATATCGGCAGCAAGCAAAGCTTCGTGAGCACGGGCTGCGGGCCCGGCGCAAGCTGCTGCTCGTGGGACCGCCCGGAGTCGGCAAAACGATGACCTCCTGGGCCTTGGCGGGTGAGTTGAAGCTACCCCATTTCACGGTGCAGCTGCACTCGCTGATCACCAAGTACATGGGCGAGACGGCGGCGAAACTCTTCGCGGTCTTTGAATCCATGCGCCACACGCGTGGGGTGTACCTCTTCGACGAATTCGACGCGATCGGTTCCATGCGAACTGGG
>JBJHCD010000132.1:0-6618 GCA_050485845.1 Pirellulaceae bacterium
ACCCTATCCCAACCATCAATTGCGCGCCTGCGAATAAAATAGTCCCCGACAGCACCAGTGGATTGTGATCTATCCTCGCAGAACTGATCGAGCCAGCGTTGGGCGTTTTCGGGAACAGTCTCAAGCTTTGCCAAATCTTTATTGAACTGACGGCGACTTGATTCAGCCCGCTTAATCCACGTATGCGCGGCGGAGACTCGCCGCAGGGCATGATCGAGGGCGACGCCGTGCTCCCAAATTAAGTCTTTGCTAGTGCGATAGGGCATGCCGAGTCGCGATTCAATATCGTCTCGCCAAGCGTTCATCCAATCGGGCCGAGCAAGTGAGTTGCCGTCCTTGGCCGACCGGTCATCTGCTTCCTCAATGAGTTTCGTCGAAACCTGTTTCCAGAGGTCGGTCGATACGCTTGCGGCATCGCGAAGTTTCTCCAATGCAACCGCACCCTTTGACGGTCGGCCCTTCCAACCCACTATCTGCTTGATTTGTTTGAATGCTTTCGCGGCGTCCGCATCGCTTTGTAGATCTCGATCGAGCGCGTTAAGCAGGCTGATGAGTGCATCGCCACCAGATTTTCCGACTATCAGTTCAGCGTCGGTGTCGGCAATTTGAATGAGAATGGAACCGATGGCGGCCGAGTCGCTCTTTTCACCGGCTCCCCAATTGCGACTGAGCCATCCACCTGCCTTTTGCACAAAGTCCTTCGCTTCCGCAGCCGGCGCCGCGTCGGCCTCAGGCATGGCGAAGTAATCGTCCACTCCTCCAAGCAGTTCAAATAGGGTGTTTGCAGCCCAACCGTCAGTGAGTCCAGAGTACTGCTGCTTCAGATCAACAAATGCCATTGATCGATCAACCCATACAGCATCATCGCGTATACGTGCCGTGAGCGCCGGTTTGCACGCGTCACGCCATGACTGCGGGTCTTGAACACCCAAACGACTCAAAATGACATCGAATCGGTCCTGCACTTTGACGTTGCGATCATCTAGATTTTCGTCTCCGCGAGCGACGATATGCGCTTGCGGCGTAAGCGAGGCGGGACCTTCGACGCACAGCCAAGAAAGAGCCAGCATCACCTTTAGGTTCTGGCGGCGGTCTCGGTCCAACTCCTCCCGAACCCCTTCACGATCGGCTTGTTTCAGCTTTCGTCGCTTCAACTCCTTGTCCAAGACAGTATCCGTGATGGGGAGAATGGACTGACATTCGGCCAGCGAAGGGGGTAAACCTCCGCGTAACGTCAGCAACCAATCGCCCCAGACCTGTGCACTTCGGTTCACGGTGACGTGCGTGGTCCACAGTAGCTCGCGCCAATTGGCATCGCCGCTTATTCTTAGGGTGTAGGCTCGGGTGGTTGGTTCGGGCATGGCTTTTGACTCTTAGCTGACGTAGATAGGGTATCTGGTAGAGAGACCAATCTGGGTTTGGACCCCAGTCGGCAGCGGTTTGGACCCGACATTCGGGACTTACGTCATAGCCAGAAGGGCCGCCGAATTCCATCCTTCTGATGTCTCTGGTCTCTCGAATTGGATTGGATATCCGCTCACCTGCCTAATGGGGAGTAGTTTCGCTATAGTCTAGGGATTGAAGGCGTGAATACAGAAGATAAACTTCACCAAGTGCTTCCTATAGGGTAGCGATATGGCTGTATGGTGTCTACCCCTTTAACGGGCGCGTTACAGCCGGTCGACAAAACTCATGTCGATGACACGTGAAGTTTAGCTCTTCAGATTACCACCATTCCGCTGTCAGTCGCGGGCAGGCTTGGCCCCAGAACGGTGGCCGCTTGGCGGGCGAGATCTTCGTCCCCTCCGAGGTCGATGATCATCGTCTGATCTTCCTTGAGGTTCATTGCTTCTTCGAGCTGGGTTTGCATACGCACCCGATCGATTGGCTTGAGCACACAAAAGAAGACCGAATATTGCCAGTGTTCGCCGTGCGCTTTCATGATTTTGAAGATCTTTCGCCAGCGTTTCGGCTCGCGAATATCGTAGCATACAAGGTAGCAACGTCGCATGGCGGTGGCCCTCATCGAGTGGTCAGAAAGGCCAGGGTCGGCACTTCACCGAGCAGCCAAGCAGCGATCATGCGGGCATGCAGCACGATCATCCGACGGTAACAGAGCTTGTAGCCGAACACCCGGTGAGTAACCTCGTCGGACATCCGACGACCATAAACGTCAAAGAACGCTTTGCGCCCGGCACCGGTAAACATACAACCAGCAGCCGTGCGGACGAAATGCCCGGGCTTCAATTCCCCACGATTGAATGCCGTGATGACCACCGAGTCCGCAATTAGCGGCCGAAACGGTTCCATCAAGTCAAGAGCCAGTGCGGGTCTGCCCGGCCGAGAAACATGGAATGCACCAATGGATGGTTCAAGGCGAGCCGTACGAAGCGCGGCGGTGCATTCGTGCGTGAGCATTGAGTAGGCGAATGACAGCGCGGCATTGATCGGGTCGGGCGGCGGACGGCGTTGGCGGCCGTGCAGATTGAACTCATCCGCTAGTTCGCCCTTGATCATCCCCGGAAAAGACCGAAAGTAGAGGGCCGCCGCCTGCCCCTCATGTCCCCGCACCGATTCGAGCGAGTCAGCTCGGCCTACTTGCTCCGCCTGCGCCGCTAGATCCTCACCAATGCGTGCTGGAAGGCTACCATTATGGTTACGCATCAGTAACGTGCGCTGATTGACAATTTTGGCGGCAACCAAGGAACGAGAAAGCTCCAACGCAGAATATGGCTCGTCGAACCGGCGAACCTGAGCGCGTCGTGTTTCGGAGCTGGCCGAATCAAGTGGATCGATCATCGCGACGATCCGGCCAGCGGCGGAGAGCAACGCAACGGGAACTCCGCGATCGGCGAGCACGTGCACTGCTTGAGTTGAAATCTGAACGGCGCCCAGTAAGGAAAGGGACTCTACGCCAGCCAGAGGCAACTCCTTGAGCTTCTTTCCCTTGTAGTCGGAAACGGTCAACGCGCCGCCGCGTATCCCGATCTTGGTACCTCCCTGCTGCGCGACGATATGAATCCCGTCGTCACGAGGCGGCCAGATCTTCCGCGGCTTGACAGGCACATTGTCGCTCGCGCTATGACGCTGTTGATTGACCTCGTCGGGTAGGCACAGCGGTTGGAGTGAACACCGCGGGCAGCGAGGATCGTTCACCAGCGGCAGCGGTCGAGCGCCCTTCGAGCACAACTTTGCAGCCGCCAACGTCTCCATCGCTTCGTCGCGCAATGTGGCGTCAAAAGGCACTTTGATGCGTCGCCGCTCAGTGGCGTAGTAGAGAATGGCATACGGCACGACATAGCCTGATTCTTCAAGCAGGATACACTGCAATCCGACTTGGACCCGATCAGTGGGCCAGGCTTCAACGCCGTTCTCATTTTTCTCGGAATCACCGAGGAGGTAGCGTGGTCTGCCTTTACGGTACTCGACCGGCACCGCAACTTGTCCTTCGAGTTCGGCAAGGTCCAAGGTGGCCGTCAAGCTGAGTTGAGCACTTGTTAACGTCAAACTTCGGACAGCTTTGGGAGCATCGGCAGACGCTTGGACCACCTCGGCACTACTCGGCTCGTCCGCCCGACGGTGGGCGCGATTACCCAATTCTGTGTCAACGCTAGGCAGATGGACGCCTTCGACCTCCATGAAATAAAAGAGCCGTGGACAGTAGGCGTACTCTGCCACGTTCCGCGCGGGCCAAAGGTACTCGCTCATAATGCACCAAGGTTACATCATGGATTACTCCCTTTTTTCGAAATGTCACAAGGGCGAACCGCCCTTGGCTCGCGCACGCGAGCTGTATAAGTTTCAGCATAGTTAAAGACATTGTCTCTGTCGAAAATAGTTTTGAATTCCAAGCAATCCTTGATTCCATCGCTGCTCTCCCCTTTGTCGGCACCAAGATCAATCGGAGACCAATTCTGCACCGGCTCGTCGGACCGCATTCGCTGCTCGTGACTGCGAAGTATCGGGGAAAGTATTCCGATGGCACCCTCAGATTCCTAATTCCTCGGGAGACTCTACTTCTCGGAATTTGATATCAGAGACGATGCGTCTGCACATCACCGTACGGCGAGCCAGAATGGCAATGGTCGTCTGGCGCAGCCCGCCCACATAAGAGTCGGCCGACGGAAAGTCACCGTGCCAGGAACGTGCAATACCCTCGAAGCAGATCCAGTCACGTCGCCGTCAACTGCAGCAGCAGCGTCATTCCGCCTGAGTGGTGGCGGGGGTGGCTTCGGCGTCCTGATGGTACCCAAACCGGTCAAAGTAAAAGCCCCACCGCTCGCGAATCCTGGCTTGCAACTCGGGATCGATCTGGTAACGACTCGGACGATACTCCCGGTGCGACGCCAGATATTGCCGCAGCGGTTCCTCCACGGGCGCGAAGTCGCCTAGCTGAAGCGTCTCGTAGATCTGCATTACATTGCCAATGGGATCCCGAACCAGATCCTCATACTTCAGTTCATGTAGTTGCCCGGCCGGCACCTGATCTTTCTGCTCGGCGTACCCTCGATACATTCGCTCACAAGCCGCGAAAACAAATTCCTCCAGCTCACGATGCCGAGCGATCTGGAATCCCTGCACTTCATCCAAGGCCTTCCAGAGCCGGATCGTGGAGAGAAATAGCTTCTGGGGATCGCGACTAAGATGAATAAAGCGGGCCCCGGGAAACATGTCGATCAGATGGGCGAGGCGGCCGGTATGAGGTGGAGACTTTAATACCAACCGCTTGTCCGGACGCGACAACGACACGCTCTTGATAAAGCGAATCAGTTTCCGCCGCCAATGTTCGATGTCCTCGGGTGATGCCTGCATGTCCAGCATGTCCAAGTGAGCAGGCGGGTGATTGGGAAAGGCCATTCGAGTCATCGGTGTCGGGGCCCCCATGGCACAGAGCGCCAGTTCGTCCTCCTGCGGCCGGTCGAATCCAACCGGCATGTCATCCATGGGACGCTTGGCGGGAAGCAAGAAGCTGATCAACGGCGGCAGAATCTTCCCCGACAGCAGGAAATGCTCCGGCGCAAGGCACTCATAGGTATTGGGCGAGGTGAATCGGCTGTCGAGCGAAAGTAGTTCGTGGAGGTGCGTGGTTCCGCTGCGCCAATGCCCAATGATAAAAATCGGAGGATGCTCGAGCCGAAATTGATCGACGTGCTTTCCAAACCGCCAATCCTGCAAGGCGCCGAGTGTGGAGTTGAGAACGGAACAGCCGATCACACCGCATGCCATCGGAACTCGTAGCGGATGCATGCGAAAACGGTTCTCCGCCAAAATGTTCCAGAACGCCCGAAACCGCATCCCATGCCACAGCCGAGGAGCATAGAACGGATAGGCGTTGGTTCTGCCAGGACCTGTTACCGTGGATGGTTGGTCGCCGTTCGTCATGACAAACTTTCCCTTCGCACGGTGTCAGGACCGTACCGCCTCAAGTAGCTCTTGTTCGATGCTGCTCAGCCGAGCTTCATCGGTGATCTTATTTCCATCGCGATCGGTCACGTAAAACACGTCACTCACCTGATCCAGGTGAGTCGAGATCTTGGCAACGTGAACCGACAAATCCAGCTCAAACAGTTTTCTCGCAATCGCGTACAGCAAGCCCATTCGATCATACGCGAAAATGGTCACAATCGTCTGCTCGTCCAAAGTCCCGTTGTCGAAATGAACTCGAGTCGGCAAGGGTTGAAATTCCGCCTGGGAGGCGTCTGCATCCCGTGGTGTCCATAAACGCCGAAACTTCGGAGGCTGATCGGTCGGTTCGGCCAACGAGCGAATCAGCGCGTCGATCACCTGCCGGCGACGTTCCGGAGGGGGTTCGCCCGCGAAATCGAGATCGTAAACATGAAAACGGTCCAATACGAGATTATCGGACAGCGTATGAATCTCGGCCGAAAGAATATCATGCCCGAGACTCGTCAAAACACCGGTAAGCCGATGAAAAATTCCCGGCACCAGTTCCTCATGTGCCCCCACCGTGTACTCCATCGCCTGACGATCCGCGTGAGAATGTGCCCAGGCCTTGGCCTGACTCATGGGAAGGTCACGCAATTGAGTCAATTCGTCGATCACTCGGTCATGCGGAACGCCGGTCAAATAGCCGGCGGGAAGATGCCGCACCTGCCGGTGCCACCAGTCGCCGTGCTTCGGATCGTCGACTCGCGACAGAAGTTGTTGGCGGAGGGCATCCAGCCGCAAGGGTGCTCGAGGAACATGAATGTCGCCGGACAGTTGCTCGCGAGTTCGTTCGTAGAGTTCCGTGAGAAGTTCCTGTTTCCAACTGCTCAAAACTCCCGGTCCCACGGCGGCCACGTCCGCGCAGGTCAGGACGAACAGGTGCTGTAGCGCTTCCAGACTGCCGACTTCCCGAGCGAAGGATAGAATCACCGATTCATTACTTAAGTCATGCCGGAAGGCGATGTCGGACATCAGCAGATGCTTTCGGACCAGCAACTGAATCAGTTCGGCCTCGCGAGGGGGTAAGTCCAAGTGTTGAGCTGTCTCGCGAGCCAGTACCTCTCCCCGCTCGCTGTGGTCGTCCGGAAATCCCTTTCCCAAATCATGCAGCAGGATGGCCAGATGAAGGGTCCGTTTGTCACGGATCGCACGATAGGCATCCCCCAAGGC
>JBJHCD010000132.1:6628-9676 GCA_050485845.1 Pirellulaceae bacterium
CCCCAAGGCCCCCTCATCGCCCAGGAACTCCGTGGCCCGTTCCACGGCCCGAATGCAGTGTTCGTCCACCGTGTACTTATGGTAATCGTTGAACTGAACCAGACAGCGGGCATGGGCCATGGGGGGAACAAATTTTTCCAGTACTCGCAATTGATGGAGACGTCGAAGGAGGTCTCCCAATTGAGTTGGCTGGGATAGCAGGGCCAGAAACCGCTGAATCGTGTCACTCGACAAAATCAGCTGATTATTCTGAATCATGTCATCGCGAATCGTAATCCACGTGGCATGGTCAATCCGCTTGTTGCAGTAATTCGCCAGTACCATCAGCTTCACGACGCGTGACAGATTGCCGCGAAGGTTCCGCAGACCTTGCCGAGTCGCCGAGATGGAAAGGGGGCCGATCAACAGGTCCTCTTCGGCCCGCCGGCTGAAGAGTCGCCCCAGGAAGACCTTCACTTGCGAGGGAGACCGCGACCGGGCGACAAAATGGGAAGCGGTGTAGCGGACTTCGCTGGTAAACTCGAAGTACCGCCGCATGAACTTCTCCACCGACAATTGCCCTTCATCGCTCTGATAACCGTAAAACTCCGCCAGTCGCAATTGCTCGGACCGATCCAGCACGTCTTGCGGCTTGCCGGCATGGAAATGCAGCTCATTCCGCAGTTGCAAGAGAAACTCATGAGCAGCCAGCAGCTTTCTCCGATCCTCGGGCAAGAGGTGCCCGAGTTGCTCGAGTAGATGCAGGTCGGAGTGTCCATGGGCCGCGAAGCCGACCCAGCGGACCAGCTGGATTTCGCGGAGGCAACCGCGGGAACGTTTCACATTCGGCCGAAGCAAGTATTCGGTGTCGCCATACTGAACTCGCTCGGAACGTCGCGAGAGAATCACTCTCTCGATCAACGCCTGCGACCGCTTGGCAACTCCCCGACGAAACATCTCGACAAATCGGGCGTAAATCCGTTCCTCACCCGCCAACCGCCGCGCCTCGGTCAAAGTGGTGAAAAACATCACCTCTTCCCACGCCAGCTGACAAGCACCTCGCGGGGACAACATGTTGAAGCCGACCTGCAGCCCGATGTCCACCAGGTCTTGTGTAAACCGACAAGCCATCCGTTCCATGGCCGAGCGACTTCGTTCTGGGACGAGGATCAGCAGATCCACGTCGGAATAGGGAGCGACGTCGCGGCGCCCGAGTCCGCCATGAGCGACCAGCGCGGCTTGTGCCGCAAGCCGCTGGTCATCCAGTTCCGTCATGGCATCCTGGAACAGATCCACGACCAATTGCTCCATGAACTCGGATAGCCCCGTGCTGACCTGAATGCCTGGGGCGCCGGCTCGATGCAAGTCGCAATACTTGGCTCGACCTTCGGCGAGCCGCCGGCGCAAGCTTTCGATATTCGGCCGGAGGCGACTGGGAAATGACATGGAAGTTCGCGACGATGACGGAGGGACTAGAGCGCATCCTCGCCGGTTTCTCCGGTGCGAATGCGAATGGTATTGTAAAGTTCCGAAACAAAGATCTTGCCGTCGCCGACCTTGCCGGTCTGAGCGGTCCGGAGAATGATGTCAATCACCGACTGAAGTTGAGCATCCGAGCAGACGACTTCCATCTTGATCTTGGGAACGAATTCAACGGAATATTCGGTCCCTCGATACATCTCGGTATGCCCTTGCTGCCGCCCAAACCCCTTTACTTCGGTGATCGTGATGCCGCGAATCCCTCGTTCCGTCAAGGCATTTTTAATCTCTTCCATTTTGAAGACACGGACCACGGCCTCCACCTTCTTCATCCCAATTGCTCCTCGCGACAAGGGTTCGTCCAAGATCCCAATTCATTACAGGTAGATGTAACCTTCCTCGCCATGTTCCGTAACGTCAAGCCCCTCGATTTCTCGCTCCTGATCCACTCGTAAACCGACCAGTGCATCTACCAGTTTGAGAATCAGAAAGGTCATGACCACCGTGTAACCGGCGGTCACAACCAGCCCAAATAGGTGTCCCCATAGGAGGTGCGGGTTGCCGTCAATGAATCCCACGGGACGGCCTGAATGGACGGAAAGGGCGTGGCGAGTGGCAAAGATGGCGGTGAGAAGGACTCCCAGGATCCCCCCCACCCCATGGACTCCGAAGACGTCCAGGGAATCGTCGTAACCGAGGGCATTTTTCAGCTTCGTGCAAGCGAAAAAACAGACCAGGCCGGAGGCCCCCCCCATGAACAAGGCGGCGAGGGGATGGACGAAGCCGGCCGCTGAGGAAATGCAGACCAGACCGGCGATCGCTCCCGAGCAGGCTCCCAGTACGCTGGGGCGGCGGCGGAGGCTCCACTCCAGTCCGGCCCAGACCAGGGCACCGGCCGAGGCCGACAAATGGGTGGCCACCAGGGCTTGAGCCGACATGGCGTCGGCCGATAGATTCCTGGCGCCATTGAAGCCGAACCAACCGACCCAGAGCATCGCGGCACCGAGCGTGGTGTAGGTGAGGTTATGAGGGGGCATCGGCTCAAGTCGGTACCCCAACCGCTTCCCGACAAACAGGGCACAGATCAAAGCCGCGATCCCCGCGCTCACATGGACCACCACCCCTCCGGCATAGTCGAGAACGCCGCCGAGTATGGCTCCCTCGCTTCCATAGGTGAACGGCCCTCCCCCCCAAATCCAGCAGCAGAGGGGGCAGTAAACCAGAGTTCCCCACAACAGACTCAGCAGGACAACCGCCCCGAACTTCATCCGCTCGGCAAACGCTCCGCACATCAACACCGGCGCGATCATGAACAGCATGCCTTGAGACAGCAGATGCGTCAGGCGGGGTACCGATCCCCACATGGGCGTCACGACTCGCTGTCGCTCCTCATCCCAATACCGGGCGACGCCTTGCATTCCCAGAAACTCCGACGAACCGATCCACCCCCCTCCCATTTGAGAGCCACCGCCGCCAAAACTGAGCGTATACCCCCACAGTCCCCAGGCCACGGTCATCAGAGCGCCGAGAAACACCGTCTGCATCATGATGCTGAGGACGTTCTTCTTGCGTACTTGGCCCCCATAAAAG
>JBJHCD010000133.1:0-5222 GCA_050485845.1 Pirellulaceae bacterium
AAGACCCCGTTCAGCTCCGTCACCATCTCGGCTTTGGCCGCTCGTTCCACAGCGACTCTCTCCGGTTGGCGGGTCGCGGATCCCTTACGTCACGCGGACAAAAGGGCCAGGACGCCGCCGGTTGCGACCTGCCGCCCTGCTCGCACCAAGGCGAGTCAGAGGCGACGCTTTCTTGCCCTGCCCCCTGACGCGGCATCGCCGCTCCAGGTTCGGCTCCGAACCGGCCGCGGGCACAACCGTCGCCGGCTGCGCCGAAATCGGTCTGACCCGTCTGTGCAGGCTTTGGCGATTAAGCCGGACGAGCCGGCGCCTGCCGAATAGCTCAGCCGTTCGGTGGTGCCGCGCGGGGCAGCGTGAGCACCGCACGCAGGCCGGGTGCCGCATCTTCCAGCTTCAGCCGCCCGCCATGCACATGTGCCACCGCCCGGGGCAGCGCCTGGCGCTGCCGGGCGCCGGGGCGGTGCCGCGAGCCGTCGGGACGCAAGAATCGGTCCGTGGCCGGCTGGCGCTCGGTCTCATAGATCCGGCGGATGGATTCCAGCACGAGACCCGTGGTGGCAAGCAGTCGCCACTCCCGCTTGGCGTCGGAGATCTTCTGTTCCACGACCCCCAGTTCCATGTGGATCGAACCGAGGCGACGATCCTGGGAAAGCGTTTTCAGCTCCTGCTGCAGCTCCCCTTTTTTCTGATGAAGTGCCGTCAGCTCGCCGCGCTGTTCCCGCAATTGATCCTTGATTTGCTCCAAGCGGTGCTGAAGATTCGCGTGCTGCGTCAGTTCCCGTTCGACCGCTCCCTCGCTGCACTGAACGCCGATAGTGTTGAGGATCTGTTCGTGAAGGGCGGCCCGTTCTCGAGTCAATTCCTTGAATTGCGTTTGCTGGTCGGCCAACCGGCGCAGTTCGGGCTCATCGTCCACGCCCGCTCGACTGAAGAGGGCCTGTCGCTTGAGCTGCAGATTTTCAATGCTTCGCAAGCCATGTTCGACCTGGCGGCGATAATCGCGATCCTGTTTCCGCAAGGCGACTCGCCGTTCGACCAGCCGGCGCTGCTCCACCATCAAGTCCAGCATGTGGCGCAGCTGTTCCTGCGGGTCATCGGAGGTCAGTTCCAGGCCGGCTTCCTTGAGAAGTTGCAGGACACGTTGTGAAAGTGATTGAAGCTGCTGTTCCCGGTCGGCTTTCTCTTGCTTCTTGGCGGCGATTTGCCTCTGAATATCGGCCAGTTTTTCATTTCCCTCCGCCATGACCTTGAGCTGTTGGGGCGTCAGATCGTGGGAGAGGTTCAGTTTGGTTAGCGCGCTCCGCCAACGTTGGCGAGACTCCCGCAGTGACTTGCCGGTCTGCTTGACTCGCCGCTCTGCCTCCTCCAGACGCTGAACCGCGACCATGCGATCCGTCTCCAAGGGAGCCAAGGCCTCCAGCTTGCGCAGTTCCTCTTCCGCTCGTTTCAGTCGAGCATCCCAGGGACCCTGACCGGCTGGCAAGGTACTGTCAATCTCCGCTCGTTCGGTTGTGACCTCCTTGAGGTTTTTCTTGACTTGAGCCAGTTGTCGCTGGCATTCCTCCAGTTCCTGGTTGTTCATCTGCTGGTAGGCATGCTTCAGGAAGAAACCGCCCGCCGTGCACATGGCACCAAACCAGATGAGTGGAATTCGCTGCGATCCTCCGATGTCGGAGAAGACGGCGATCATCATCAACATCACACCGACCGAAACGATCGCCCCCCAGGCCACCATCTGCCGCAGCGGCATGAGGGGAGCTTCCATCAGTTCCAGGCAGTCCTCATCCAGGTCCTGACGATGTTTCGTCAGTTTTTCGATCCGCTCCTCGATTTGAATCCTCCGGCGAAGCTTGGCGGCCAAGTCGCCGGTTCTCTCGAGTGCCACCTTCAAGTTTTCTTGCTTCCGCTCGGCCAGTTCCAATTCAATATTGGCTTCCAGCTCACCCAATTGCTGGCGGCAGGTTTCCACTTCCGCCTTGGCCTGTTTCCAGCGGCGGGCATCATCGCGAGCAGCCCGCGCTGGTCCCCGCAGAGTGTTCAAGGTGCGTTCGTTGATCGCCGCTAGATGATTCGAGAGCGTCTGCGGATTCAAGCCGAGCGACTGGGCTTGCTGCTTTAGTTCCTCGTTCAGCCGCTCGAGATCAGGACCGATCTTTCGGATGTGATCCCGAATTGTGTCAATCCAGGTCGCGTGTTCGGCCAAAGCCTCGACGCGCGCCCGTTGGCTCCAGAGGTTGGTATTGATCGGCAATTCCGCCGCTTCATCGCGGAGTCGTTGCCTGAGGGGACGCAGGCTTTCGATCCGCTTTTCACGCTCGGCGATCACCATGTTCAGGCGGTCGAGCCGATGCATGCATTCGTCTTCCACCGTAATTTTGGGGCGAGACCGCTTGAGCTGATCGTCGAGCGCCAGTCGGCGGCGCCATTTCTCCTGAATCTGGATCGCAATCTCGACCGCTCGGCTTTCCCGCTCCAAAGCCCCTATCCGCTCCTCGATCTTCTCGGCTTCACACTCCAGCGCCGTGCGGTCGGCAAGCAGCCTGCCCCATCGGCGGGATTCACCGGCACCATTCTCGATCTCCGCTCGTAGCTTGTCCCGCTGAGCGAGTAGTTTGTCGAGTTGCCCGGTATTGTCTCCGGCGGGCAAGAGCTTTTGTCGCGATCCCTCCAAGTCCGACATGACGTCCACCAGTGAGACGCGGTCCATGCCGCTGGAGAGCTTATACAGCTGCTGAGCGGCTTCGGTGTCGTTGAGGGTCGCTAGTTCCTGAAGCTCACGCAGGCCGATGGCGAAGACGTTGTTGAAGATCTGCTCATCCAGATTGCTCAGCAGGCTGGGAAGCAAGTGAGCCCCCTGGACCCCTCCATCTCCAGCGACAATGGAGATCTCACCCAGGTCACTGTGCGAGCCGGGATGAACGGTTCGATGCAGCCGGTACTGGCCATTGAGGGTGGAGACTTCCAGAGAACCGCCGGCCCGACCTCCATGGACGGGAGGCAAATAGCGCTTCCGCCGGTCAGCGGAGAATCCGTACAGGATGGTTCGAACGAACTGCATCAGCGTCGTTTTGCCGGCCTCGTTGGCGCCGTAAAACACCGCGAGAGGCTCTGACAAATCGGTGATTGCCAGATCGGTCCAGACTCCAAAACCATCGATGTTAATTTCCGTAATCTTCACGTCGGCATCCTCCTCCAACGTTGCTATCCATCGCCGCGCAGCAGTTCGGTACCCAACAGCGCGACTTCGCGAAGCACCTCGTCACGTTGAGATGCGTCGGAAACTTGCAGCAGTTCTTGCAGGGCCACATCCACGTCTCGACGCCCGACAAACTCCTGCAACCGCAGTACATGGTCCTCGGTCTGAAAGCGGCGAACCGCTCGCAAAAAGTCACCGAGAATCGTATCTTCCTCGTACCAATAAGGTGGTAGTTCACCAATCACGGGAACGTCAATCTCCACGGTCCAGATGGCAGGGGAACCGACTCCCAGAGTTTGGTTCAACGACTGCCGCAGTTCCCGAGCGATCCCGCCATGTCCCAGCGCGGCCGCCATCCGGCCCTGCGATTGGAATCTCCATGTCACCATCACCGGGCGATCGCCGCTTTCCGTTGCCAGCTGTTGTCCCCGCTCCCGCAACTTCTTCTCGATTTCCTTGCGGCCGGAACTCTCGGGAACCGTGATTTTTTCCAATCGCCAGCGGAGCACGTCGGTGACCAGATGCTGAAGGTGCATCTGCCGGTCTCCATCCACCTGCACCAGCGTGCAGCCATGGGCGTCGATGTCTTGTGGAGATCGCCCCTGGGGACTCCCCGCGTAATGGGCCACATGTTCCGCATGTTCATAGAGCGAGTTTCGGCGTCGCTGTCCCCCCAGTGCCCAGTAATTGACCGGATAAGGAGCCAGCGAGTCGGCGACGGCGTCGCCATGGACCACGGCAATTCGAAAGCCGCCGCTTCCCGTATGTTCCGTGACGAATTCGGCCGGGTCCACTCGAGCCTTCCCGCTCCAGCTGCGCCCCACCAGCGTGGCGACCGCCTCCTCGCCGACATAATGGGCGACCTCTTCGACTCGCCCCTTCGGAAAGAGCGTGACATTGTCCGGAAGGGTCGCCCCGGTCGGCCATCGCTCGGGTGGATCCGCCTTGCCCCCCACCCAGTACACGGCGATTTCCTGCTTCTGAAGCCGCTCGAATTGCTGCAGCAGGAACGAAATGCCCCGCGGGCCGGCCTCCAGCGGATGGAGTATGTCCCCGGTCAAAACGAGAAAGTTCACCTGCTCGGCGACCGCGATGTCAAAGACTCGCTGAGCTGCCTCGAAAGGGGCGTCAATCAGCAGTTCGCGGAGCGGCTCGGGGACTTCCGCCAATCCATGGCAGACCTCGTGCAGAAGCCAATCACCACTATGCAAAAATCGAAATGCCGGGCCGGACATGAGCACCTCCCTGCGCTCCCTGTGAATTGAGCCGCGCTGAAGGCGAGCCGAGTCCCTCGACTTCACGATCAGCGCCCCTGTCCCCATTCAATCCAGGCCATAATTTAATCCAAGTTCGGCAAACAGGCTACGCCGTTTTGGACTGGTGAAGCAAGGAGAATGCGGTTATTTTCCCGTTATTCGAGAGAGTGGGTAATCTGCGGGCTATGGGGAGTCGCGATTGCCGCTCGACTGGCTCAACTTGCTTTATGGCTTGCTGGCTTTACGGCGTGCCGGCATGCTCGGGCACGACGGGTTGGACTGGCCTGCCGTCTTCCGACACGGCGTACACCGCCTGGTGCCGCTCGAGTTGATCAATGAGTTCCCGAGTCAGGCGCTGGAGCTGCTCCGGATGTGCGCCGGACAAATCCTGCTGCTCGAACGGATCTTTTCCCAAATGGAATAGTTCGTAATGCCCGTGGTCCGCGTTGGCCTCGGGAAAATAGTGATAGATGACTTTCCAGTCTCCGGAGCGAAGCAGGCTGAAGTAGTCGGAGCGATGGGGAGCATGAGGATAGTGCATTAAGAAGGTCGCCGGATGTTGGGGGCTCGGGGTTCCTTGCAGCAAAGGGGCGAGAGAGCCTCCGTCCAGCGTGTGATTCTCGGGGGGGGCAACTTTCGCCTCCGCGAGGATGGTGGGAAACAAGTCATGGACGGCGGCAGGAAGGGGTTGGATTTTCCCGACGGCAATCGGAAGTCGCTGCTGGACGGGGTGGTTTGAATCCAGTTTGCCCCAGGCGGCGATGAAGGGG
>JBJHCD010000133.1:5232-9653 GCA_050485845.1 Pirellulaceae bacterium
TGAAGGGGACCCGCATTCCTCCTTCATAGTGGGCCCCCTTTTTTCCACGCAGCGGCGCGGCGCAGGCGACTTCATGCTGGTGACCCAGCGGGGCGTCCGAACCGTTGTCTCCCAGAAAGAAAACGAGCGTATTCTGGGCGACGCCCAGTTCTTCAAGGTGGTCGAGCAGATCTCCGAGAGACTGATCGATTCCTTCAATTAGGGTGGCAAATGCTTGGGCGGCTGGAGACTTGCCGGAGTCTTCGTAGTGGGGAGCGAATCGAGGGTCGGATTCGAAGGGAGCATGGACTGCGTAATGGGACATATGCAGGAAGAACGGCTTACGCGCCTCAACGGCGGCCGTCAATTCTCTCTTCGCTTCTCGCGTGAGGGCTTCGGTCAAGAAGACATCCGTACCGTGGTAGGCCTCCAAATCGGGGACCGCATGATGGGCGCGCCTCCCACCAAGGCCATAGTTCTGCTGGCCGTAGTAGCTTCCCGGAGCACCGAATGCAGCGCCGGCAACGTTTACGTCAAAGCCGAGGTTCGAAGGATCGGCTCCTGGGGTATGTCTCGGAGCGAAATGCCCCTTACCGACATGAATCGTGTGATAACCGGCTTGCTGTAGCAGGGAGGCGAGCGTGACATCGCCGGGCTGGAGCCCCCGCCAGTTCCAGTCGGGCGGGCCCTGGGGGCCGCCATTATTCTGGTCGGGATTGATCCAGTTGGTCGTTCGATGGCGAGCGGCATTTTGGCCGGTCATCAGCGAGACGCGCGTGGGCGAACAGACGCTCATGGCATAGAACTGACTGAACCGAATCCCCTGGTCGGCCAAACGCTGCATGTTCGGAGTTCGATAGAACTCGTTCAATGGATACCGCCGGGGGGCACCCGTCTCATCCGTCAAGAAGGCAACGGAGCTATCCATCACCCCCATGTCGTCGACCAGAAAGACCAGGATGTTCGGTGCCGATTCGCCGCCCGATAGCACACCAGGCCAAGAGGCAATGAGCCCGACAAACAAGAGTATGCCGAGCGACTGGGAGTTTCTCTGGTTCATCGTTTCCTCGCCATCAACCTATCGTTCGAAAGACTGCGTAATGGTTTTCACGGATCTCGGATCTCGGATAACCATTGTAGTGGTTTGGAATTCAGGTGTTGTTTGTCCTCTGGGGATTGACAACAAGTTATTGCCTGCTAAAGTTCTCGCTTGACATGGGTGTCGGGCGGATATGTGTTCCGTCGCGAAGAATAGGGAAGACGGTGTGAATCCGTCGCGGTCCCGCCGCTGTAACCGAGGACGAGTTCCGCATGAGGCCACTGGGGAAGACAATCCCTGGGAAGGCGCGGTCACTCGAGTGATCCGGAAGCCAGAAGACCTGCCCAGAGTCGGTTTCGCGAAGAGACCTGTCCGCGAGAGACAAGCACGCTTTCGGTTCGCCCCCGCGTTGGGCGAGTGCCGAGTGATGCAGGCAAATCAACCCATCGGGCGGAGTGATCCATGGGATCGTATCGATCCGGTTCTTCGTGCGCGCATCTCTCTTGCAGGCAACACTTCGCTGACGATCGGCGTGGTCCCCCCCGGTCCGGGGCGCGCGCCGTGCAATGGACAACGAGGAGCTTGTCGTGCACATTCCCGTCATCGGGGTCTGCGTATTCCCCTGCGCTCATGTAAGGTCATGGAAGTTGCGGCCGCCGCAGCCACTGCGGCCACCACGATGTTCGCGCCTTTACCGGCCGGACGGCGGGTTTACGCTCTTGGAGCTACTCGTCTCCATCGCCGTCATCTCAATCCTGATTGCCCTTTTGCTTCCGGCGGTCCAGCAGGCTCGCGAGGCTGCGCGATCGATCCAGTGCAAGAGCAACCTTAAGCAACTGGCACTTGCCTGCCATCTTTACGCGGACAGCAATCGTGGATTCTGGCCTCCTGCCGCTGATACCACCAACCTCCGTCGCTGGTTCGGTGCCCGTGACACGATCCACGATCCATTCGACGCCCACCGTGGTCCCCTCTCTCCATTCTTCGAAAGTAATGCGGGGCTCAAGCAGTGTCCCTCCTTCGGCAACTTCTCCCAAGATACCCTCGCTACCGTCTGCAATGGTCGAGTTCGCGCGTTTGAAGCGGGAAGTGGTGGATATGGCTACAACCAATACTACGTCGGTGGAACGTGGTATCGGTATGGATGGTCGGATCCTCGGTCTCGGATCCAATCCACGCAGATGCGTGAAATCGGCGCGCTTTCTCGAACGGTCGCCTTTTCGGACACGGCTTTCGCCTGCGGAAATCCGGGATCCTTCGCGATCGAGTATGGGCTACTGGAGCCTCCCTACTTCGTCAACGGCCCCCATCCACTCCTCGAGCCGGCGACGACATTTCGTCCGCTTCCATCGATTCATTTTCGTCACGCGAGCCGGATGGCCAATGTGGCCTGGTGCGACGGCCGAGTCACTTCCGCCGTGATGACGGGAACTCAGCCCGGAAGTTCCTACTACGGTGGCGAGCCGAGTGAATTGCATATCGGATGGTTCGGACCGCTGGGAAGTAATGTCCTGTTCGACAATCGGGACAAGCTGGATTCGGACATGGAGGGAATTCATCCGTGAAATCAACGACCCTCTTCGGTGGCCTGATGCTGTCGGCCGTCGCCATGTTTCACCTGGTCGGCTGTAACCGGGGTGCCCAGGACGTCCCGATGGTCGAGACGCAGTACATCCTCATATCCGAACTGGATGGAAAAACCGCCGTGATCCCAGCCGGCGAACTCATTCATTCTCGGACCGGCGCCCCGATGGCTGACAAGGTCCTGGCCTTCAATCGCCAGACGGGCCGGTCTGAATGGGTTGCCGTCGAGACGCTTTACAACTCGCCCCCCTCGCAGGCGATTCATCATCCCTACACCCAAACCGACCCGGATGCTTTCTCCGAGGCGCCACTGCCATGATGGGACGAACCTTGATGGTGCAGGGGACCAGTTCCTCGGCGGGAAAAAGTCTGCTCGCCGCGGCACTCTGTCGCATTTTCGCTCGTCGCGGCTGGAAAGTCGCTCCGTTCAAAGCACAGAACATGTCGAACAATGCGGCTGTCTGCCCCGATGGGTCCGAGATTGGGCGAGCCCAGGCGCTGCAGGCGCTCGCGGCGGGAACGACTCCGCGAGCCGAGATGAATCCGGTCTTACTCAAGCCCGAGGGGAACGCCCACTCGCAGGTGATTGTCGAGGGCCGACTCTGGAAGCGTCTGGCGGCGCGGGACTATTACGATGCCAAGAAGGACCTCTGGCCGATCGTCACTCGATCGCTCGATTCGCTACGAGCCGATCATGACTTGGTGGTGATCGAGGGGGCGGGGAGTCCGGTGGAGCTGAATCTCAGTGAAAATGACATCGTGAACATGGCCGTTGCCCAGTATGCGCGGGCTCCCGTCCTGCTGGTGGGAGACATTGATCGAGGCGGGATTTTCGCTCAGTTGCTGGGAACGCTCTGGCTGCTGACTCCCTCGCAGCGGGAACTTGTTCAAGGACTTCTGGTCAACAAATTTCGTGGTGACCCCGGTTTGTTCGCGCCAGGAGTTCGACTGTTGGAAGAGAAGGGAGACGTTCCCGTGTGGGGAGTTATCCCCTGGATCGATCGTCTGCTGCTTCCTGAAGAGGACGCGGTATGTCTCGAGCGACGTGACTTTTGGGGGAACGTGGATCCGTCGAGTGGTAGTGACACCGAATCGAAGCCTCGAGGAGACAAACCGGCGGTATCCGATCCATCCGAATTGGATATCGCGCTCATTCACTTTCCTCATATCGCGAACTTCGACGATTTCGACCCTTTGGTGGCGGAGGCGGGGGTTCACCTGCGAAGGGTTCGAGCTGTTCATGAACTTGGCCGTCCACGGGTAGTCATCCTGCCGGGAACCAAGAGCACCATGGACGACCTTGTCTGGTTGAAGGGGACCGGGTTGGGCGAGGCAATTCGGAACTTGGCGGCGGAGGGGGTACATATCGTCGGCATCTGTGGTGGTTATCAAATGCTGGGCCGGCGGTTGCGGGATCCGGATCAAGTCGAATCGAGTGCGGGAGAGCTGCCTGGATTGGGATTGCTTCCCCTCGAGACCCAGGGCCTTTGTGTAATCAGTTACGATCGTCGAGGTAGTGGGTATAGCCTCGCGATCACCTGTGGGATCCTGATGGCCCAATTCTCGCTTCCTGTCCCCTCGTTGTCGACGTGGTGGAGTGGTGTCCAACCCTATTACACTAGACACCTTTGCTGACGCCTCTTGGGCAGTTCGGGTGCGCGACTGGGCGCGGTGAATCAGCCCACGTTTGTTATGGATGGATCTTAAACGACTCGGTAGTGCCATGGCTGGGGCCGAATCCAGGGGGCCATGTCTGTGAATCGCCAGAGTGATGCCGGGTGCGATCGCCAGAGTGACGCCGGGATCGCCAGGGTCATGC
>JBJHCD010000134.1:0-9593 GCA_050485845.1 Pirellulaceae bacterium
AGCAATCCGCGGAACTCTACGTCGCCGTGGTGAAACCGTGACCGGTTCCGCGTCCGGAAAACGACTCCCCGTCGCCGTGCTCATTTCCGGTGGCGGGACGACGCTTCGCAATCTGCTGGATGTGATCGACTTGGGGCATCTCCCTCTGGATGTTCGCCTGATTATCAGCAGTCGCCGGCAGGCTGCCGGACTGCAGTACGCGGAGCGAGCGGGCTGTCCCACCGAGATCATTCGCCGGCGAGATTTCGAGTTGCCGGAAGCTCACCGTGACGCCGTCTTCGCTGCCTGCCGCGGCGCGGGGGTCGAGCTGGTGGTGATGGGAGGCTATCTCGAACACCTGCTGATTCCCGACGATTTTACGCATCGCGTGGTCAATATCCATCCGAGTTTGATACCGGCCTTTTGCGGGCAGGGGTTTTATGGCTTGCGGGTCCATGCCGCGGTACTCGAATATGGCGTCAAGCTCAGCGGCTGTACCGTCCATTTCGTCGACAACCAGTACGACCATGGGCCGATAATTCTACAGCGGGCCGTGCCGGTCTTGGACGACGACACTCCCTCCACTTTGGCCGAGCGGGTGTTTGCCGAGGAATGCCGCGCCTACCCCGAGGCGCTCCGATGGTTGGCCGAGGGGCGAGTGTCGGTGCGGGGGCGACAGGTCCGCGTGGCCTGATTCGGGCTCAAGACCGACATGCCTTACATGGCGAGTCGTAGCGGGGGTGTCGGGGACGAGTTCTCCGCAAGTGGATCCCGCCGGTCCAGTTGTTCGAGACAGGCCCGATGGACTTCCGTCACGGTCGGCCATCCGCGATGGCTGCCGACCCAAGCTCCGCCCCAGGGGGAGGTCCGCCAGGGCTGACCGAGTCCAAATACGGCCAATACGGGGGCTGACACGGCGGCGGCCAGATGCGAGGGACCGGAATCATTCGACACGACCAGTGAGGACCGGGCACAGACAGCGGCATACGCGCCGAGGCTGAGCCCCTCCAGGACCACGGCGCCCGGCGCGCTGTTGCGAGCGGCCGTTTCCTCACCGGGCCCAGGGCAGACAACCAGCAAATGTCCATCGGCTCGGAGTCGCTGACAGAGTTCCGGAAATCCGGGCCAGGCTTTGGAGCGGCCCTTGATTTTGCCGACGGCGAGAGGCGCGATCACCAAGAAAGGCCCTTCGATTCCCGCTTGGTGCAAGCTGCCCGCTGCCTGGGAAAGGTGCGTGGCGGTGAGGGGCAGATTCAGCCGCGAACCAGTTGAGTTGCGGGACGTCGGCAGTCCATGTTGGTGACAGTGAGCCAGTGCCAGGCGGAACAGGTGCTCCACTTCGTGAACTCGTGTGACCGGTTTCCGCAGGGAGTGACTGAGCAGATAGCCACGCCCCATGCCGCGGTAGCCGATCGTGGAAATTCCGGCAATTCGAGCCTGCAAGGAACTGCTCAGACTGTTGGTCAGCAGCACCGCTCGTTCGGCCTCACAATTCCGCCAGACCTTCACCGCTGGTCGAATCCCATGAGGAATCGTGTGCACGCTGATGGGAAGTCCGGCAAGGAGGTCATGTGTCCAGCCTCGACCCAGACATTGAAGAGGACTCCCGGTATCGAGCAGCAGATGGATGGCGGGGAGGGCCATGCAGACATCGCCGACCCAATTGGGAAGTCGGACGACGAGCGATGGCCGCGAGGAGGATCGTTCCATGGGTAGATTGACAATGGCGCCAAGAGATGTGGAAACCTTCCGCGAAACCAGCGGGGATGTTAGGAAACCTCGACAGATCAATCAATCGCAGAATTATTTGCCCCTTTCGGGGGCCGGGGGGAGGATCGGTCCACTTTGCAGATTGCTTTTTGCCCCTGTTTTTGCCCTTGTGGGGGCGAGTGATTCCTCGCTATAAAGCCCCGCTCGTATAGGGGCCAACCCGGGCAGGAGAATTTCACTCGCATGGACCGAGCTGAATTGCCGAAAGTTGTTGTCGATTTCGAAAGCCTCCGCATGCCGAATTGCGGGCTGGGTCGGTTTGCCATGCACTTGGGTGAGGCCTTGCTGCGGGAGAGCCCCCCCGATATGCACTTCACCATGCTGCTGCCCGAAAGTGGACGACGTTATTTCCCCAACGAACTGCTCGGCGAGACGCACGCCCTGCACGCCAATCGCAAGTGGCACCGAGATCGTTATGCACGGTGGTTTCCGGCCCAGGCATGGCGGCATTGGGGAGGCCCGGTGGGCGATCTGTGGCACGTCACCAACCAGCACTCCCACTTCTGGCCGAACTCTCATGCAACGCCGACCTTACTGACAATCCATGACTTGAACTTCCTCCGTGAGAAGTCCCCGGATGGGATCCCGCGACGGATTCGAAGGCTGCAGAAACTGGTCGACCGCAGTTCCGCCCTGGCCACGATCTCGGAATTCTCGGCGATGGAAATTCGCGAACATCTGCAATTACGCGGCAAGCCGCTGCGTGTGATCTATAACGGCCTGGCGGCACCTCGAGTTCCCTGTTCCGAGCCCCTTCGTGAACTTCCCCCAGGGCCTTTCTTGTTCACGATCGGTGACATTACCGCCAAGAAAAACTTTCACGTCCTGCTGGATTTTATCTCGGAACTCCCCGAATATCGTCTTGTCATCGCGGGGAGAAAGGCCAGTGACTATGCCCAACAGCTTCAAAAGTCGGTGCTCCAGCGGCGGTTAACTCACCAGGTTTACTTGCCCGGCGAGGTCAGCGATTCTCAACGTCAATGGCTTTATGAACATTGTGATGCCTTTCTCTTCCCTTCGCTGACGGAGGGATTCGGGCTGCCGGTCATCGAGGCCATGAGTTTCGGCAAGCCGGTATTCATTACGCGAGGGACAAGTTTGCCAGAGATTGGTGGGACCTTGGCCTACTATTGGGATCAATTTGAACCGAGGCAAATGGTGGCATGTTTCCGAGCGGGACTTGAGCAGGCGAAGCGGGATCCGGATTTTGTCGGGCGAAGTCAGCGGCATGCGGGCCGGTTTTCCTGGTCCCAGGCGGCGAATGCCTATCTGGACTATTATCGGGACCTCTTGTCGATTCAGAGATCGTCACTCCGACGCCCCGCCTGATCGACGACTTGTTCAAGGATGAACACTCGATGCGTCAGATTGTGATCCATGCCCCGTCCCCGGAACAATTGACTCGTGGGCACGGAGGGATCACTCCCGATGTACTCAGTGAGCTATTGCGGCAAGCCGGCGACTGGAACTTGCGACTTCAGCTCATGGTCGACCCTCGCGATGCCCAGGCCTATTGTCGTCATGAGGAACATTGGGTGGTCGGCAATCGCTGGCGGTGGCCCAAATCACCCGTGCGACTTCTCCGCCGCGGTCTGCCACGATCCAAGTCGTTTTCGCCTCGGGAAGCCCACTTATGGCATCTTGCCTGGCCCGACCGCCGCGGATTGCCGAACTCGGACCGCACGCCTCTTATACTTTCGCTTCCACCCGGTACTTCCATCCCAGGGGAAGTCACTCCTGGAAAGGCCGGGCTGCCATGCGATTGGGACTATGTGATCGCGCGGGCCGCTCTGCTCACCCGTCCTGACGGTTCCCCCACCCAAAGTCCCCGAATCAGCTCGGTGTCCGCCCCTTTTTGGGGACGACCTGTTCACCAGGTTCCCGAGGGAGCAAGCACTGATCCTGGCGAGATCGCCAACCAATTTCTACAACTCTATCGCGACATGCTGGAGTCGCGTATTCCTTATCAGATTTACAATACTCTCCCACGCCGATTGGCCGAGAACACGCTCGCGATCCATTCGTCCGCTCCCAAGGTGGGACTGGTTTTGACCACGTTCAATCGCCCGGAACTGCTCCGCGCCACCCTTTCCAGTCTTGGCCGAACGGAGCTACCTTCAGGGACCGTCATGGCGATTGTGGATGGCGGCAGCAGCGAACAGACAACCCGGCAACTGATTTGGGACTTTGCCCTGGATACAGTCCCGGTTCACAAGGTCTTTCGCCCCGCGAATCATCGGTTCGGCGTACATGAATCGTTGCGAATCGGCTGGGACCTGCTTCATGATCGATATGGGTTGGACTATTTCGCGAACATACACTCCGACATTATCTTTCGGCATGAGTGGCTGGTGAGATTGTTGGAGCTTTACCAGCGTGAACGATCCGAACATGACGGCTTGATGGTGACGGGATTTCACACAACTCGACATCCGACGCGAGCCCTGTACGAGGATTGTTATCTGAAGGAGAGCTGCGGCGGGATCCAGACGCTTTTCGACGCGGAATTGTACCAGAACGTCGTTCGACCCAATTTGGCGTACAGCGAGCAGGATGAGTGGGGATGGGACTGGCGGGTGGTGGCTGAACTGAAGCGACTGGGTTACCCCATCCTTTGTACTCGTCCCTCCGTGATTCAGCACATCGGCATGTTCGGACAGTTCTCCAAGGGGAGGCACTGGCTTTCACGCAAGCGTCGCTGGGACTCGGCGGACGATTTCGTCCCCGATTCCAACGCCCTGGCCGGATTGGCCGCCTACGAGACCGCGACGAGACAAAAAGCGGCCTGACCCGTATTTTTCGTCAGGAAACTCGCCGCGGGGAAGTGGAATCTCGCCGGTCGGGTTGGTACAACGAAGCCGGTTCGTACCCACCTTGGAAATTGCGAGTAGACCCCCGTGGCCTCATCTTCTCCGATTCGGTTGAAGTCGTCTCTCTCTTCCCCACTTGTCATTGACATCGGGGGAGAAGGGCGTCATCCGGAAGCCTGGAATGTGAACCCGAGTCCCGTGAAGACACTGGGACCAGGTCGTGGGGACCCCATCCCTCGGCTTCTGGTGGGTCGAGCGGAATCGCTACCGCTGGAAGATCACGTCGTGGATCGGGTGATTGTCGAGAAGACGCCGCTTCGCAAGGAGGGACTGCGGGAGATCGCTCGAGTGATCGCGCCGGGTGGAACCGTGATTCTCCGCCATGTCCCCCTTCCGGACATGGACTGTCATGCACTGGCCAAGGCGATGCTCCCCGGCCGGGTCACCGAGCGAATCGAACAGATCGGTTCGCAAACCGTTCAAGTTACGGAGTTCCAGATGATGCACCAATCAACGCCCTCGGCACACCGCCACTCCTTGTGGATCTGGATTGCGATCTGGATCGGACTGGCCACTAGTTGGACCAACTCAACCAGTTCGTGGGGAGAGGAGCCTTCCTACGACTTGGTATTGCGGGGGGGACGCGTGGTGGATGGGACGGGCAATCCGTGGTTCGAGGCCGACGTGGCCATTGTCGAAGATCGCATTGTCCAGATCGGCAGACACCTTGAGGGGAGCGGCAAGCGAGAAATCGATGCCACGAATCTCGTGGTGGCTCCTGGATTCATTGACATGCATTCCCATTCCGACTGGACCTTGTTCGAGGATGGGGATGGGCAGAGCAAGGTTCGGCAGGGAGTCACCACGGACGTCCTGGGGGAAGGTTCGTCGGGAGGCCCCTACACGGGCCAACTACGTCCACGTCGTGTCGACTTGCCGTCACGCCAAGCTTCGATCGAGTCGCTCGGGGACTACTTCGACGCCCTGGAAGAGTCGACGATCTCCCTGAACGTCGCTTCGTACGTCGGGATTAACAACGTCTGGCAGAGCGTGATGGGATATTCGTTCGAGCGTCCTTCGGCGGAGCAATTGGAAGCGATGGAGCAGTTGGTGGCCCAGGCCATGGAAGATGGGGCATTCGGTCTGTCGACGCAGGTGATGACGCCTCCCGGATCGCTGGCACGGACCGAGGATCTGATCGCCTTGAGCCGGGTTGCGGCGCGGTATGGTGGCATTTACTCGAGCCACATACGCAATGAAGGGACCGGCGTCTTCGACTCGGTGGCCGAAGCGATCGAGATTGGCGAGAAAGCGGGGATTCCGGTCGACGTCATTCACCTGAAGATTGCCGACCAGCAATCTTGGGGGAACATGCGGGGCGTTGTCGAGATGTTCGAGGCGGCTCGCCGCCGAGGGGTCAACGTGCAGGCGAATGTCTATCCCTACACTCGCGGAAACAACAATCTGTCCAGTATCATTCCTCCTTGGGCTCACGAAGGGGGGCGAGCGAGCATGCTCGAGCGACTTGCCGATCCCGCTCAACGCGTTCGCCTCAAACGCGACATCGAGGAGGGGATTCCGGGTTGGTACAACCACTACACGGCTGTCGGCAAGGACTGGAGTCGCATGTTGATCAGCGACAACAGTCCCTATCGAGGACAGACAATGGACTTGGTGATTGCCGCGAAGAGCGAAGGACTCGATCCTCCTCCCGATCCGCTCGACATTCTCTTCGATCTGCTGCTCGAACAGGGGGGCTCGATGGGAACCGTGTACGCTCACCACGAAGAGCAGGACATGAACTTGGCGATGGTCCAACCCTGGTGCTCGATCGGTTCGGATGGTTCCGCGCTATCGGTGGAAGGTCCTCTTCGTCGCGGCAATCCACACCCGCGCAACTTCGGGACGTTTCCTCGGGTTTTGGGGGTTTATGTACGCGAACGAGGTTTACTGACGCTCGAAGACGCCGTTCGCAAAATGACGTCCCTGAACGCGGCCAAGCTGGGGATTCATGATCGGGGCCTACTCCGTCCCGGCTTTTTCGCCGACGTGACGGTGTTCGATTCCGAGCGGGTGATCGATCATTCGACCTATACAGAGCCGTTTCAGTACAACGAGGGAATCGAATATGTGATCGTCAATGGACAAGTGGTGCTGGAAGGAGACCAGCACACGGGATCTCGGCCGGGTCGAGTGCTCCGCCACCGTCATTCCTCCCAGCCGAAATGAGTTTCCATGCAATCCAAGTCCTCGAGTTCCTCTTCCATGGCATCAGCGTCCGACAACGAAACCGGTTCACGTAGCTCGCCGGAGCCCGAGTTGGCGTTCCGGGGAGGTCCCTTGGCGGGCGTGGTGCCGATCGCGGTGTTTCTGCTGGCCACGGGAGTTTTGGTGATCTATCGGGCCCCCGTCGTGGAAGGGATGATTCTGGCCGCGATGCTGGGGATTTCATGTGGCATGTTCCTGGCACGGAATGTCGCGGAGTACAGCGAACAGGCCTTTACTCTGATGGCAAATCGGGTGGCGACGGTGGCGGTCGTTTGCTGGCTTTGGGCCGGTGCCTTTTCCGGCATCCTCGCCGACTCGGGGCTGGTCGAGGCGATTGTCTGGCTCGGTTGGAAGATGCAATTGACCGGGGGCTGGCTGGTCATGCTGGTCTTTCTCTCGGCGGCTTTCTTCGCGACGTCGGTCGGTACGGGGATGGGAACGATCATGGGCTTTACGGCCGTGATGTATCCCGCCGCCGTGTTGTTGGGGGGACACCCTCCGGCCGTGATCGGCGCGATCATCAGCGGGGCGGCGTTCGGAGACAATTTGGCACCCATCTCCGATACTACCATTGTTTCAGCGGCGACGCAGGAAACCGACGTGGGAGGAGTCGTCCGATCACGGCTGAAGTATGTCCTGATCACGGCTGCCCTGGCTTCCGTGCTGTACGTGCTGACCGGAGCGGCCGGTCAGCCCATCGCGGGACCGGATACGGATCAGTTGCTGGCGGAGACGGCCGATCCCCGGGGGCTTCCCATGTTGATTCCCTCCGTCGTTGTCTTCCTCGTGGCGATCAGCGGCCGCCATTTTCTGGGAGCCCTGACGTTGGGAGTTGCCAGTGCCCTGGTGATCGGACCACTCTTCGGCGTCTTTCCGCTCTCGCAGGTCTTTTACGTCACGGGAGAGGGAACAGTCGCCGGCAGTGCGGTCGAAGGTGCGCTGGGGCTGATGCCGACCGCCATTCTTACCTTGCTGCTGGTCACCGCCATCGGCATCATGAAGGCTAGCGGCTTTCTGGAGGATGTCTTGAGACGTCTGCGAGGTTTCATCGGGAGCTCGATTCGACGAGCCGAACTGGCGATTGTCGCCCTGGTGGGATTCGCGAACGTCTGCGTCTCGACCAACACGGTTGCCATGATCACCACGGGCCCACTGGCCAATGTGATTCGCAAGGAGGCGGGAATTCATCCGCATCGCAGCGCGAATTTGCTGGATACCGTCTCCTGTTCTTTCCCCTTTATCCTTCCTTACGCCACCGCCGTGGTCGCGGCAGTTGCCATGCAGCGCCAAGTTGCGGAACGATTCCCTGCCGTACCAGTGGTCGGCTGGTTCGAGTTTGCCCCGTACTTCTTCTATGGGCACATCCTCTTCCCTCTGATGCTGCTGGCCATTCTGACGGGATTCGGTAGACGCGAAGGATAATGCCGGTGCGGTACTTTGAGGTCTTGGACTAACTTCACCCAACTCCACGGTTGCTCCAAAGAAAAGCTTGGGCTGCGGGTGACATTCCGCTAGAATGCGGGGGTTCTGCACGTGCTCCTGGTTTTGTTCGAGTGTCTCGGATTTCCGCGGCCCACTCGGGTCCGTCGTCCGTGGAGCTGTATTTTCCATGCAACCAGTCCCTCTTGCCCGAATCGTCCGGCTGGAGAACTCGATGCTGTCGAGTCTCCGTTCGAGCGACAAGTCGGCCTGTCATCCGTATTCACGGAGGGCGAGGGGTACCGGTATTTCCTCGTCGGGCAAGCGAACTCGCCACGTCTCGCGATGCTTCGCCAGGACGTCACTCGCGACCACACTTCTGGTCACACTCCTTTTCGGACTGCTGATTGGTCATTCCCACTCGTTCGCCGAGGAGTCTGACGAGTTTGTTTTGCGAAACGGGGGCGTTGTCCGAGGGAAGCTGGCCCGGCGACCGACGGCGGAAGACCAGCTGGTCGAATTGAGTCTTTCAGCGGGGGGCACGATCACACTGAATCGCCGGCAGGTTCAGGAGATCCGCCGTCCATCGCCTCACCTGGCTGAATACGAGCGCCGTGCCGAGGCGATGGAGTCTTCCGCCGAGGCGCATTGGGAACTGGCCCAGTGGTGTGAGCAGCATGATCTGGAGCCGCAGCGTCTGCTTCACTTGTATCGGCTGATCGAGTTGGAACCGAATCATGCCGAAGCCAGACGCCTGCTCGGTTACATTCATGTCCAAGGCCAGTGGTCTCGCCCGGGAGCCTTACGCCGAGCGGAAGGGTTCGAGCGGTATCGGGGAAAGTGGCGTAGTCGCCAGGAAATTCAATTGATTGAAGAACGAGAGGCGGCAAGGCTGGCCCAGCGAGAATGGCTCAACCGCCTGAAGCGGTGGAGGAAAAGCCTTGCTTCTCCCAAGCCGGAGGAAGTGCAAAGCGCGATGGTCCGCTTGACCAGCATCCAGGATGTTCAGGCCATTGATCCGCTCACCGCCATGCTCATGAGCGAACCGCATCGTGCCGTCAAAATGTTGTACTTGGATGTCCTTGCCGGCATCGAACATGACCGGGCGGTCCATCAACTGGTCTATATCTCATTGATGGATCGAGACATTGAAATCTTTCATGCTTGCATGGACAGAATCGTTCCTCGACGACTGCACTCGACCGTCCCGACCTATGTCAAGGCACTGGGAAATCCATCGAATGTCCGTGTGAATCGGGCGGCCGCGGCGCTGAAGCGTCTGGGAGACGAAGAGGTCTTGGAAGTGCTGATCGAGTCCCTGTTGACGCTGCACGCGGTGTCAGTGGT
>JBJHCD010000135.1:0-9588 GCA_050485845.1 Pirellulaceae bacterium
ACGGCTCGCGACCACTCCTCGCGACTGGCGGGGGCCACCACCACGTGATTGCCGCGGATCGCGACCACTTGAATCGGATCCCCCGGCTCAATCGGGTTTCCCCGACTGACCGCGTCATAAGTTCTTCCCTCAATCCGCACGGCACCGCTGGGCAACATCTTGCTCTTGGCGACGCCGAATTTCCCCTTGAGCACCTGCAGTTCGTGATAGTACGGATCTTGTGGCAAGACTTCGTCATCACTGCGCGAGGGTTGCAGGAATAGTCGCCGGCCGATGGGAGTGTGCGGCCAGACCCGAAGTGCAATCACGGCGGCGATGGGCATGATGACGAGGACCATGAAGATCGCCCCAAGTCCGTACCAGGGGCCATGAAGGAAGCCGACGTAGATCGAGGCACAGGCGGAGACTCCCGCCAGGACGGCCAGCACGCCTCCCGAAGGGATCATCAGTTCCAGCCCCATGAACAACAAGGCCAGCAGCAGCAGAAACAGGGGCCAGATCAACGGCTCCATCGATTACACGCTCCCGTTGCGGTCATTTGTTCCCCCAAGGCCGGAAATGGCAGGCCAGGAAATATCTGGTGGAGGATTTCATCTAGGATTCCATCGTGAATCCATCAGTATTCTACCCGCAATCCGCCAGCATTCCATGTTCCATCACGCGGCAGCATTCCATCAGTACGTCTCGGACATCCCAGAAACCTCATCGACGGGGCGAACCACGATGCGATTCCCCAGGACTTCCGTCACGTGAATCCGAGCCTCCGCGGGAATCAGGTCACCCTCGCTGATGACATCCACCATTTCCTCCCCGAAACGGGCTTTCCCAGCCGGGGAAAGCCGAGTGATCGCGACACCGGGCTTGTGCAGCAGATGGCTAAAATCAACGACCGACTCCCGGCGATCCAGCTCCTCGCGACTCTCCTCCCGTGGAGGAGCCAACATCAGGTGCCGCAACAGGGGAGTCTGCCCCATGTACCGGCTCATGATCCCCAGGGCGGCGACACCCCCGAATCCAGCGGCGATCAGCGTGAACAGCGACCGAGGAAGTTGTTGTAATTGGTAAGCATTCTGCGGAATGACAAAGGTCTGGCTAGCCAGGATGATCGAGGCGATCATCATCATCGCCCCCCCAATCCCGAAGACCCCGAAACCGGGGAGAACGAAGATCTCCATCGCGATGCAGGCGAGCCCTCCCAGGAACAGCAGGACTTCCAGCCACCCGGCGGTCCCGTTGAGAAACTGAGCCCAGAAGAAGAGTAAAAAACAAAAGGCCGATATGAACCCCGGAACCCCCAATCCCGGAGCGGACGCCTCGGAAATCAAAGCGAAAAACGCAATGAACAGCAACGTCCGACTAAACCAGGTTTGAGCCGCCAGGCGCTCGATTCGCGTAATCAGCCATCCCGCCTCCAGCCGCTCCGCCTTCGGCTCGACCTCCAAGCGACTCAGCAAACTCTCCACGCCATCCGATTCGTATCGGACGAGGTTCAGTTGCCGAGCTTGTCCGGCACTTAAGCCGTCGGAAAACTGGATCAGCTCCCCTCGGCTCCAGTCCTCGGAATCCTCGAGTTCGGCGAGTTCGTCGGTGCCGAGCAACCGCGTTTCGGCACTCCCCCCCCGCTGATATCGATAGACTTGCATTTGGGGATCCAGCATCGCCATCATCGGAGACCATTCCCGCCCCAGCCTCTTGGCCAACTGCTGAACCGAGGGCTTCAAGTCGGCCAGATCCGCGGGGCGAAGGTGCCGATCTCCCGGCCCCCCGAGCCGAGCGGAAGGGATGACCGCCACATCCTGACAGGCCAGGACGGGGATTGCGGCATCCGAGCGGGCATATCCATCCACGAAGGCAAGAGTCCGAGTCTGTGATCGGTCGAGACCGGCGAAAAAGTCCGCCAAGCGAAGGCTGTCCACTGGACTTCCCCCAGGACTGTCCACTCGGAGAACAATCAACACCCCTCCCCCCTTGCGAATCCGGTCCTGCAGCATCCGGATGATCCGAGTTACCTGTTCCGAGTGAACTCGACCCACCAAGTCGACCTGGACGGCAGTCCAATCGGATCCGACCGCGACATCGTCACCGACTCGTAATCGCGGAAGGTTCAACGCTCGGGACAATTGGCTCCGGGAATTGGCGATTTGACTGGCAAAACCGTACTGCAGGCGGAGTTGGCGGCCGGAAAGCCGAGCGAGATCGCCCGCTCCCACCACCGTTTCGACTTTGCTGACCTGCCCCTCGGATTGAAGTTCCTCCAGACCGACCGATGTCACGAAGCGGACACCGCCATCCAGAGTTTCCACGCGAAAGACTTCCAGGGACCGATCCAGCATCCCCAGGGCGACCGCGCTGGGAATGGTCCGACGGAGTTCGGCAATCTTCTGATAACTCTCCCTCATCGCCGCATCCACGAACTCCTCACCTCGACCGGCGTCTCCTAGTTCCGCGTCCTCCGACACCACCAGTTCCTCACAAGCCAGCACCGGGAGGACCGCGTGACCGACCACGCTACCGGGCAAATAGGCCACGGTCCGGACTCGGCTCATGCGGTCGCTGGTCAAGAATCGAGCCAGGGAAAGGGCCCTCTCGAATTGGCTTCCCTGAGAGGAACTTCCCTCGGCCGCGCGGAATTCAAGCACCAGGACGGGGCGTTCCCCCCCCGCCGGCAACTCGTTCAGCCGACGTTCCAACTGGCCCCGAACCACCATGTCCGCCTCCCCGCGCAAGGGCAACGAGACCGGAATCAAAAAAGCCGGGGGGCCCTCCGGCTGGGCTGTGTCCTGCTGGCCATGTGCCGAGGAGAACAGTGATTCCGGCGTCCCAGACAGAAGCAGGGCCAACAGAAATCCGATGACTGGGATTCCAGGCAGAGGCCGAGCTCTTTTTTCAGGCGACATAAGGCATAGCTTATCGGGGGACTTCCGGAGGATGGGGGGCATGTGGGGACTTCGGCTGGCACTCGCCGGGTAGCCGACGCGTCGCTGGACAGAGAGAGGCCGAACAGGGAGGGGCCTGGGTCGAGTATGAAGAATTTCCATGGTTCGGGTACCGCGACTTCGCCAGTTGGTTCATTGCGAGATTCTATACCGTTCCGAGTTGCGAGTCAGTTCTGTCCGAGGGGCGTTCTCCCATCGAGGTATCGCCAATTCTTGATGAAGTAGATCAAGTCGGCCATTTCCTGCAGCGAGATATTCTCTTCCAATCCGTCCGGCATCAACGAGACACCCGTCGAACGAATCAGTTCGATTTCATCACGCTGCAGCGTGAGTGTCTCCCCCTCGGGAATCTTCAGCGTGACTCCCGACGCCGTTTCTCCGGTGAGGATCCCGGTCAGCGTTCGCCCATCGACCGTTTGCACGACATAGCCGATGTAGTTTCCGTCAATCGCCAGATTCGGCTGCAGGATGTCGGTTAGCAGTTGCCGTGCCGTCTTGACTCGGGAATCGGCAATGTCCGGGGCCACGTCCACGCCCAAGCCGTCAATCCGGTGGCAGGAGGCACAGTTTTTACCAAAAACCTCCCTTCCCCGGCGACCGTCCGCCGGAAGCTCCAAGGCGGCCTGATAGCGGCGGAGTGCCTCCTGCCGCTCGGCTGGATTCACCGCCCAAAAAATCTCAGCCGCTCGGCGCTTGATCTCGTCCTGGCCATGCTGCAGCAATCGGTTGGCTTCCAACCGCCCCAATTCCTGGGGCTTGATCCGATTCGCCTCCAGTTCGTCCAATAGGAGTCGGATGGCGGCCGGCTGAGTCAACACGGCCCCCGCAATGGCATTCCGCAAGGGGGGCGAGCTGGCGGGAAACTGCTCGAGCAGCGTCTGCCATGCCTCCTCATCGGCGAACGGGGCAACTCGAGCGATCGCCTGAACTCGGACCGATCGCTCCAGGTCCTCCCGCAAGGCAAGCTCGACCACATCTCCCCCGCGGCGCCCCAATGCCAAGAGTTCGACACCTTCCAATCTGGCCGCCAGAGGAAGCTGATCACTGTCGGCCTGCTCGCCGGCCTTTTCCAGCCACCCCTGCCAAGTTGCGGAGAGGGAGGAATCTTGAACGAGCGCTTCCCAATCCAGGCGTCTCCGATTCCAGCCCTTGAGCAGGCCGCGCTGAGCGGCTTGACCGAGCGGGAGCAGAATGCCGTCTCCCTCGGCTTGCTGGGAGAGACCTGCCAGTAGTTGCGGCTCGGCCCCTTCCCGCATTGCCGCCGCGGCGAAAAGCTCCTCGACCACCTGCACCGCTCCCCGATCCGCTTCGCTGCCATTCTCCGGTGATCGATCCAAGTTCACTTCCCGTGACTGCGGTTCCGGAATTGCGGCAGAGGGAGTGGTCGAGAGCCGTTTCAGCAGGGCCAGGGCGACTTCGGGGCTGAAATCCCCCGCCGCCAGCGTGACGGCCCGACGACTCCAGACATCCTCTCGATTCGTGGCGGCCATCGTCACCAGCGGTTCCACTTCCTCAAGTCGCTGGAGGGGAATCAAACTGAGCGCGGCCTGAAAGCGGACTTGAGCGTCTTCGTCTTCCGCTCGAGCCACCATCCAGCGGCGAACTTGCTCCCTCTCACTTCCGTTTTGTTGTGCGGAAGTCCGCGAACCAGGGGCCTCATCCAATTCAGATCCTCGGGACGCAGTTCGGCCCTCCTCTTCTCCTCCTTCGTCTTCTTTTCCTTGTTCTCCTTCTGCTCCGTCACTTTGCTTCCAACGTTCGGCCAGGATCAGGGCTTGGCGCCGGACCGAGGCCGAATCGGATTCGAGTGCTTGCCGCAAGTCGTGGGACTCAATCGCCTCGGCGGCGTCCAGCAGCCATAGCGCGTGCAGACGAGCGGCCGGAAGGGAACTCTCCTGGGAAAGGGTCCGCAATGGCGCCTCGACTTTTTCCGGGCCCTGTTCGAGCAGCAGACGGTGAGCGGTTTCGCGTTGCCAGGCGTTCTCGTGCTCCAGCAGAGCAACCAATTCGGCAGCCGACGCGGACCGTAGATCGTGAGGCTCGCTGGCCGGCTCCCCCCCCTTCGCTCGGACGCGATAGACCCGCCCTCGATCGTCTCCAAGACGGAGGTCGGGGCGTTCCTTGAGTTCCTCCGGCATGAATTGCGGGTGTTCGATCACAGCTCGGTACATGTCGACGACATACATGGCGCCATCAGGGCCTAATTGCATGCTCACCGGCCGAAACCACTCGTCCGTGGATGTCAGGAATTCGACACCCTCCTTGACGGGCGTTCCGACGAAGGTGGCGCCGACAGGCTGAAGCAAGACGCAGTGCACCAGGTTGCCGGTTGGGTCGCAAGTGAAGCCGGCACCTTGGTATTGGGGAGGTAACTGTGTCCCTCGAAAGAGGAACGCGCCGCAGGCGGCGGTGAATTGGCCGGCATGCAGGGTCGATGTCGTCCAGGCCCGGCTGGTTGGAAAAATACGGGAGGCTTCGCCATGTGCCGCGACATCCTGCACGGTCTCCGAAATACTGACCTGGGGATTGCGGCGGATGTATCGGTCCTCCAAAACCACGTGGCGGAAGGGATTGCGATTGCTGCAGACAAAGCGATTCCCGGCGTCGTCAAAGGTCATTCCAAACTGGCCGAATCCCGAGACCCCTTCAAAGTCCATCGACCGGGGGTCGAAGCGAAAGTCCATGCTTCGGATCGATACGGTTGGACCATCCTCCTCTCCCACCCGATGAATCTCCCCCCCTCGGAGGCCATTGGCGATATAGATTTGGTTGTCCAGTCCGAGGGTCGGGTGATTTGCCCGCAGCTGACTGTTTTCCTCGGTAAATCCCCGAAACCAGGACTCGGATAGGTCGGCCCGGCCATCCCCAGTGGTGTCCTTCAGGAATCGAACCTCTCCCGCCAAGGTGACAATCACCCCCCCCTTCCACGGCTGGAGGCCCGTCGGGAAGAGCAATTGGTCGGCGAAGGTGGTGGCGGTTTCGAAGACACCGTCCCCATCTCGGTCCTCTAAGACTCGGATGCGAGACAAGGGAGCTTCGCCTTCGGCCGGGCCATGCGGATAGTCGGTCATCTCGACCACCCACATTCGCCCCCGCTCGTCAAATCGAATCGCTATCGGATCGATCACTTGCGGTTCAGCGGCCACCAGTTCGATTTCAAGTCCTTCAAGCAATGCAAAGGTTTCTAGTGCGGCGGGGGGCTCAAGCGGAAGAGAAGCGCCCGTCTCCTCCTCGCCACTCACCGTGAGGACCAGGGGATGAATGAAGGATGCCAAGATCAGGGTGGGTCCAAGAACCGCTTGACGAATAAGCATGACCAGTTTTCTCTCCTCCCGGAATTTCCTGCATGAAACACGATTGGGCATCGAGCAGCAGTGCGGAACGCGGACGCCATCGACACTATTCGCTCAACCTTGCTCGATCTTTGGGACCAATCGGCCGTTTCCATTCTAGCAAGAAAGCGTCCCTGCCATTCCCCCAGCTGGAATCTCTAGCCCAACGGAGGACGATGTTTCCAGAACTGGGTCGCCTCCTGGAAAGCGTGGGCCAGTTGAAGCACCCCCCAATCATTCTGATAGCCCCCGATGATCTGGAGGCCGATCGGAAGCCCTTGGTCGGTGAATCCGGCCGGAACGGAAATCGCTGGGAGGCTGGTGGCGGAAATCCAATAGCAGGAGCGCATCCAGTCGATGTATGATTCCATGGGAACGCCCTGAATCTCCGCGACATACGGCTGGTCGAGTGGAAAGGGAGGGACCTGGACCACGGGAGTCAGAAGAAAATCGTGGCGTTCAAAGAACCGTCGCAAGCGGTGATAAAGCCGAGTCCTTTTCTGCTCGACCCTTGCGAGTGCGGGCCCGGTTAGCTTGGCTCCTTGCTCGGCGTTCCAGATGATCGTTTCCTTGATTCTATCGCGATGCTTCTCAATCAGTCCCGCGAAATGTAATTCAAATCGCCAAGCTCGAAGCGTCTTGAAAATTTCATCCACGTCGCGGAGATCGGGATCCGCGACATCGACCTCACAGCCGATCTCTTCCCAGACAGGCAATACTTTTTCCAAGGTTTCCGTCACCTGGGGATCGATCGGCAAACTTCCCAGCTTGGGGCTCCATGCCAATCGAGTTCCCTTCCAATCTCGGGCGAGTGGTGCCAGGAACTGGTCTCCCGGTTCAGGCAGACTGATGGGACTTAGCGGATCGGGGCCCGCGATGGCCGCCAGCATCAACGCCACGTCCTCCACGGTTCGACCCATCGGCCCTTGAACCGAAAGAGTGAACCAACCAACTTCCTCCGGCCAGACCGGAACACGACCTGGTGATGGGCGGAAGCCGACGACATTGCAGAAGCTGGCGGGATTCCGCAACGAGCCCCCCGTGTCACTTCCATCGGCTAGCGCCGTCATGCCGCAAGCGAGGCTCACCGCCGCGCCTCCACTGCTGCCGCCACACGTCTTCTCCAGATCATACGGGTTCCGGGTGGCCCCGAAGACGGGATTGAAGGTTTGTGAGCCCGCGCCGAATTCCGGCGTGTTACTCTTGCCCAAAGTCAACGTGCCGGCCTGACGAAGTCGCTGCACGATCAAGGCATCCATCGTGGGGATAAAATCCTGAAACAATGGGGAACCATAGGTGGTCCGGATTCCCTTGGTTTCATGTAGATCCTTGTGCACGACGGGAAGACCATGGAGCAGCCCCATCGGCTCGCCACGCGCCACCCCATCATCCAAACGAGCGGCCTGTTCTCGAGCGATATCCTCGGTCAAGGTCACGATGGCATTCACCTGAGGATTCACCATCGCAATCTGCTCGAGATGCGCCTCCAAGACTTCGCGACACGAAAGCTCGCGCTGTCGAAGTAACTCGCCCAATTGCACGGCGGACAAATGGCAGAGTTCGGATGCTGTCATGACTGGGCCTGTCTTTCTCGTCGAGCTTTCTCAAGGGTTTACGGTAGGGAGAGCCATGGGCAGGTATCGGGTACTTGTTGAGTAACATGGTACGTGAAACTCGCCGCTCGCCGGAATGCCTTCACGAAATTGTGGCCGCGCCCAGTGATGCATACTTGCCAGGCGTCAAGTGACGAAGATTGGCCAACCTCCCCCTGACTGGCGTACAATGAAAATCGAGTTGTGTGGCAGCGGGCGCCACCAACCGGTGACATCCAACATTGGAAGGAGGAACAAACTGATGAACGGTAACCGGCGAATTAGAAAGTCTTGCGAAATGCACCATGGACAAAAAAGAGCGTTCGTAACCTCGACCATGTCGCTTCCGCTGATCATGCTCCTGGTGACAGCTGTACCTATTTGGAGTGTGTCATTTACCTCCACATTAATGGCTCAAGAGCAAGAAAATGAATCGGAAGCTTCGTCAACGGACACGGAGCATGATGAGAAAGCCGCGACTATTGAAACGACTGAGCCTACTGAAGTCACTAACTCTACGGAAATCTCGGGATCTACGGAAGTCACTGAAACGGAAGTCGCTGCAACGGAAGCCGATGGGCAGCCTAATCCGCTCGAGGAGAAAGCATCCGAGGAAAGTGATGAAACAAGACCATCCGCTCGACGCGAAGCACGTCCTGAAACGCGTGACCGAGACCCATCGAGGCGGGAGCGAGAAATGGATGATCCATGGCGATCTTTTCCACCACAAATGGGACGTTGGGGAGGCATGCCTGGATATGGGCCTTTCCGAGAACCAAGATCTTTCCGTGGACGGTTTCCCGGTTCCGACATCGAGCAGCGATGGGAACGTGAAGCGTCGCGCTGGTCCGAATTAGCCGCTCGTCGCATACAACTCGAATATTTGCGCGAAGCTTCGCGACTTTTGCGCGCTGCCGGACAAGAAGAACTTGCCAATCAAGTTCGGCAAGCTATGGATGAGTTAATGCAAGAGAGTCAGGAACGCCGACCCGCCGAATCAGGCAGGCAGCGCTCCACCGCTCAACCACGCCCCGACGCACAGCGTCCGCGGGAAGGCGAGCGATCTCCACGCATGCCGCAACGCGAAGGCGCTCGTGACCGCGCCCGGGCCGGCAACCATCCGTTATGCCGGGCCGCTGCTCGACTACGGAAACGTGATGGTATTGGAGCCCGCAGAAGACTATCTGATGGTGATCGCCGGACTTGACATCGTGTATGGTGCCGTGGGTGAAGTGGTGGCCGGGGGAACCCCGCTTGGCCTGATGGGCGGAGAGGAACCTCATGCAATGGAGTTTCTCGCTTCGGCGCGTCAGGGCGGCGGAGACCGCTCTGAGACGCTGTATCTGGAATTGCGGCAGGGCGGCGAGCCCGTGGACCCTGCAGGGTGGTTCGCGCAGACAAGGGAATAGGAAGACGCTATGAGACAGTTCATGTTGGCCGCCATGGGCGGCGTGGTGGCCGGGGCCCTTCTGACGACGCAGATCGCCGGCCCGCTCATCGCGCAGGAAGCCCAGAACAACCGCTCGGTCTATCAGCAGCTTGACCTCTTCGGGGATATCTTCGAGCGGATTCGGGCCAACTATGTCGAGGAAGTGGATGCCGCCGACCTGATCGAGGCGGCGATCAACGGCATGCTCACCTCGCTCGACCCGCATTCGGGCTACCTGCCTCCCGACGACTTTTCCGACATGCGGGTGCAGACCCGCGGCGAGTTCGGCGGCCTTGGCA
>JBJHCD010000136.1:0-9571 GCA_050485845.1 Pirellulaceae bacterium
GGCCCGGACGACGTGATTCCCTTCCTCGAAAACGTTTTGAGAGGCCGAAACGTACCGCGGGAACGGATGCTCGAGGTGGCCGAACACTACTACCACTTTGGCGGCGTCAGTCCCATTAACCAGCAGAACAAGGCACTGATCGCGAAGCTTCGCGAGGAACTCGACCGCCATGGAATCGACCTCCCGATCTATTGGGGAAACCGGAACTGGCATCCCCTGCTGACCGACACCCTGCAACAAATGCGGCAGGATGGCGTGCGGAGGGGACTGGCCTACGTCACCTCGGCCTTCAGTTGCTATTCCGGGTGCAGGCAGTACCGCGAGGATATCGCTCGATCCCAGCAGGCCCTGGGGCCGGACGCCACCGAGATCCACAAGATTCGCCCCTTCTTCAACCATCCCGGGTTTGTCGAGGCGATGACCGATAACGTGCGTGCCGCCCTGGAGCAGATTCCGGCGGACCGCCGAAGCGAGGCGGTGATCGCCTACACGGCACACAGCATCCCGCTGGGCATGGCGAAATCGTGTGATTACGAGGTCCAGCTTCAAGATATCTCCGCGGAAATCAGCCGGCGCCTCGGCCAGGACAAGCAGGATAATCAGGATAAGCATCGGCTGGTCTATCAAAGTCGCAGCGGTCCCCCCTCGCAGCCCTGGCTGGAGCCCGACATCCTCGATTACCTGCGCGAGGTCCACCAGCAGGGAGTCCGCGATGTCGTGATCGCCCCGCTCGGCTTCACTTCCGACCACATGGAAGTCCTCTTCGACTTGGACACGGAAGCCCGGCAGTTGTGCGACGAACTTCCACTCAACATGATCCGAGCGGCCACGGTGGGGACCCACCCCCGCTTCATTCAGGCGATCAGAGAATTGATCGAAGAACGGATGGGGGACGGCGACTTCCGAGCCGCTTGTGGCTCCTTCCCCGCTCGACCCGACTTCTGCGCGGAGAACTGCTGCCCCTCGGGGAGAGAGAGTAGGAAGTAGAGCAGTTGAGCAGAAGTGCCTGAGTGCGTGAGTGAGTCAGGGAGTGAGAGAGAGGGAGAGAGTTGGAGCGAGGTCCGTGTTGGGTCAATCGGATGGGGGGCGAAACTGCAGGGAGTAGAGGTCGGCGTCCCGAAGCTCGAACCGGAGTCGCACCGGCTGGCCGGCGAGTTGGCCGAGTTGAGGCGAACCGGTCCACGTCACCACTCGGTCCAGCGTGTCACCGAAGATCGGCGGACAATCCTCGAGCCCGAATCCAGGATAGGGCTCGCCATCGGCCCGCTGCACTTCGACTCGGATCGCTCCAGCCGCCGACGTGGCGAAGTTCAGCGTCAGCTCGTCTCCAGTGAACGTGAAGGGCCGAGTGATCAGTTCGCCGCCACGGAGCGGAGCGTTCACGGAAACGAAACCATCCAGCCGTAGCGAGTATCGTCGCAGAGCATTCCCTTTCCCATGCCAAGACCCCTCGGCCGCGTAGATCGACATTTCGGGAGGGGCACCCGGCAGGGCCGACTCCGTTTGCACGGCATGCCAGGCAATGAACTGGTGTCCGTACCGCCATGTATCAGGACGCTCGGGGCCGGGGCGAAGAAATGCTTCGCCCCATCGTTCAAAGTGCACTCCATCCCGGCTAGCCATCAGCAGTCCCTCGGACAAAGCCGTTCCGTACCGCAGATGTGCCGCTGCCCGCTCCTCGCGGTACGAAACCTCCGGGAGGGCTCGCATCGACTCGGACCACCCCCGTTCCACATAGCGGGCGGGAAAACCGATCAGCAAATGAGGAGCGCGAAAGTAGGGGCCGATCTGGTTCGTATAGAGATGCTCCGCCGGTGAATCCGTATAGGTCAAGTCGGCTTCGTTTTCCCAATGGAGGAAATCCCGGGAAGTCGCCGTGCGGATCGCTCGAAATCCGGCCGGCTTCCACTCCTCGGCCGTGGTGACCCCTTCGGTGAAGGTGCGAAAATAGGCCCGATAGATCCCCGCCCGTTCGTCCCAAAAGGCGAGATTTTGAGAGTCGAACGCTCCTTCGGTCACCACCGGCTCTTCTCGCATCAGGGACCAGCGGATCCCATCGGCCGACTGGAACGCGAAAAGTCCTCCTTCCGCAGCCAAGCCCCCCAAGGCCTTGAATCTCGCCTCGGGGTCGGCGTCGGGACGAGTGTCCCGAAAGGGAGCGAAATTATGCCGCCCCACACCAGTCCAGATGATATTGTTCTCCTTGGACCCATCATGTTCGTACAAGCCGAGTTTTGGCTTGGTGAACGTGATCCCATCCCGACTTTCCGCGTAGCAGTAGACCTCTCCCCCCAGCTTGAGCCGCCCGTTTTCGACGGCAAGCTGCGAGCCACGATAGTACATGCGGTACAAGTCGCCATCCTGAATGACCGAGTGGTACGCGCTCCCCGAACCCTCCCAAGGGGCGTCATGCGTGATGGCGATCTCCCTGGGGATGGGATGGTGCATCCGACGCTGGGCGTCCCGCAGCGAATCGATCAAGTGGTCATCGACGAACAACTCGCGCCGCGAGCCGATTTCAAGGGGAACATCGGGATCGGACGACTCGGCGGTTTGCGGCCAGCCAAGTACCCACGAGCAAACTGCCAGGAAGAAAACAAACCGCCATGAGGCTTTGGCAACCCTCCAAGGGAACCACTGTTGGACTGCGAGCATTCCGGCATTCCTCTTTCTCGTCAGCTTGTCGGCCATTTCCAGCTATTCCAATATTCCAATATTCCAATATTCCAATATTCCAAGTAATCCAAATCTTCCAATCAGCTTGTCAATTTCCGAGCCGCCCCATGATACCGCGCCCAGGCGCCGCCGATGGACGGGAGGAGTTCGTCTCGGCTACTCGGCTCGGCTGCCGGCCTGATTCTCCGTTTCACAGTTTCGGGCTGCCGCGGCGAGCCTGCAGCTCATCGGCTCGCAGGCGAGCGCCGGTTACTCCACACGGTAGTTGGGCCGATTTGACAACGCGAGGAAAAAAGAGGAGGCTAGGTGGTGTCGAGTTCCTGGTAACTCGGCTGCCGCGCCACTCCACAGACGGAATCCCTGTCGCGGCACCCCACCTTTGGCATCCGTCCTGCCATTTTTCCTCCGTCCGGTTCCTCTTTTTCCGAAGCCGATTCCCCCAATGCGAGGAAAGGAGAGACACTCATGAGTTCCCCTGATTCGCAACCTGTTCCCCCGGACAGCCCCACAGACAGTTCCGCAGGCCGGCCCACTTCGGCGGAAGATTTCGCGGAAGCTTTGGCTGGCTCGCCCCAAGCTCCCCCCGAGGATTCCGCCGATGCGCGGCAGGCCGATCGAGGCGGGAGTCTCCCGCCCGATACCAACCGCTGGAAAAAAAAGCGGAGCACTTGGCGAAACGTCCCCACGCTCATCGGGCTGCTGTTGGTCATCGGACTGGTCGGAGCCGTGACGCTTCGAGGGACGCTCGGAGTCGGATCCGTGGATCAAAGACTGATTTTCCACACCGTAAAGCGCACCCATCTCCCCATCGTCGTGACGGAGCGGGGCAACCTCGAGAGCCAGCAAGATGTGCAGATTCTGTGTGAAACGGACGACATCCGATCTCAGGGAATTCGCGGAACGCTGATCGTCTGGATCATTCCCAACGGTTCCTCGGTCAAGAAAGGGGATTTGCTGGTCGAACTCGATGACTCCCAGCACGTCGAACGTCTCGATCGTCAAATCCTGCTGACCGAACGAGCCAAATCGGAACAGCTGCAGGCCCAAGCGGCCTATGACAACCAGATCACGCAAAACGAAACCGCTCAGGCCGAGGCCGAACTGCAGGTCGAGCTGGCCAAGCTGGAATTGGCCATGTTTACGGACCAGGAAGCGGGTACTCACCGGCTGGAAGTCGAGGAAATCGAGCGGCTGATCGACGATACGAACAGCGAAATCCTGGCCGCGCAGGCGAATCTCGAGTTGCGGAGCAATGACAAGATGGGAATCGAGTCCCTCTTCAAGTTGGGCTACGCCGGCAAGAATGAACTCGATCGCAGCCGACTCGACTACCTCCAGGCCGAGGGACAGTTCGCGGCCAAGATGAATCGCCTGCAGACGCAGATGGCTTCCCTGGTCAAGAAGGAGACGTTTGAGCGGCAGATGCAGATCCTGCAGTTGGAAGGCAACTTGGACACCGCGAAACGCGACCTGGTGCAAGCGTTGCGAAACAACGAAGCGATGCTGGCCCAGGCCGAGGCCCAACTGAACTCGGCCATCGAATCGCTCAAGAAAGAAGAGGAACTCCTGGCCCGTTACCGCGACTATGTCGAGAAGTGCAAGATTTATGCTCCCCAAGATGGTTTGGTGGCGTACGCCTCGGATAGCCGCCGGGAGGAAATCCGAGAAGGGGCGGCCGTCCGGCTGCGACAAGTCATGATGACCATCCCCAATCTCGAGGCGATGCAGGTCAACACGTCCGTGCATGAATCGGTGCTGGACCAGGTATTTCCCGGCCAGCAGGCCAAGGTTCGCGTCGATGCCTTTCCCGAAAAATTGTATGAGGGAACAGTGCGAGACGTGGCGGTGCTGCCTGACCAGGGGGGCTGGATGAGTTCCGACACGAAGGTCTATTCCACGACGGTGACGATCGACGAGACAGTCAGGCAACTCAAGCCGGGGATGACCGCCGTGGTCGAGATTCAAGTCGATCACCTCCGCGACGTCCTGACGGTTCCCATTCAGGCCATCGTTCAGCGGGGCGAGGCGACGTGGTGCTTCGTGCGGGAAGAAGGAAAGATCGTCCGCCGCGATTTGCGGCTCGGACGTTCCAACGACAAACACGTGGAGGTCCAGCAAGGGCTCCGTGACGGGGATCGGGTCGTGCTGAACCCCACCCTGCTCCTCGACGAATCGTCGCTCCCCGATCGTGATCAAGAGGCCGACCTGCAAGATCAGACCCCCGAGCAGTCGGTTCCGGAACTCCCCCAGGCTCCCCCCGCGCCGCCGGCATGACGCTTCGATCCGTTCAGCGGATCGGAAGTGGAAAGGAATAAGCGTCTTGCCTTCCACTCGACCCTCTGGGCGGTTAGAATCACAAAAATTGAACAAACAAGAAGGTGAAACCGATCAGAACCTGCTGGCGACTTTTTCGCGACATGGCTGGTTTTCCACTCGGCTTCATACAACCTTGTTCCCGCCAGTAGCTACCCGCCATACCACCCCCTGGAACAGACTCCGCCACAATGGGGGTGCCAGGTTGTCGATTCCCACCTAACGTTTCCTACCTCGACGCGTTCCGCGTCGTTCCGTCTGAATTTTGCGAGATTCCCGCGATTCCGGCTCAATCTTCCGCCGAGTGCCGGGGCATGGAGGACTTCGGCCGAATGGAGGACGGACATGTCGCATTGATCCGATCTGTCGCGATTTTCCTGCTGTCACTTCGTTACTTGGTGTCATTTCCTCGCTCGGATGGGCGGGATATCGGTCTGCTTGGAGAGAGCAACAGCGAATGAGTACCACTTTGGATTCCCAAGAGGTCGTCGAAACATCACCCGTCGAAACATCACCCGTCGAAACATTGCCCGTCGGCAGCCGGACGTCGGCCAAGGGACGAAGCCCCCGGACGGTGACGCGACGGTGGGGCCGGAGTGCCGCAACCTGGCGAAGCCGGACCGGCATCTTCCTGGCACTGGGTGCGATTTCCCTGTCGGCCATCGCGGCAATCCTGGGAGGGCTTGGGGGGGGGTCGAGCGAAACGGGGTTGATTTACCATACCGTCAGCCGCTCGGACCTTCCGATCGTGGTGACGGAGCGGGGCAATCTGGAAAGTCAGCAAGACGTCCAGGTTATCTGCGAAGTGGACGACATTCCGGGAGACGGCATTAGTGGAACGTTAATTGTGTGGATCATCCCCAACGGCTCGTCCGTCCGAAAGGGAGATTTATTGGTCGAGTTTGATTCGTCCCAGCATCAAGAGCGGTTGGATCGGCAAATTCTGCTGACGGAACGTGCCAAGTCCGAACGTCTGCAGGCCCAGGCCAAGTACGACAACCAGATTACCCAGAACGAGACTTCGGAAGCCGAAGCGGAACTGCAGGTAAAGTTGTCTGAATTGGAGCTGTTGATGTTCACCGACCAGGAAGCGGGAACGCATCAATTGGAAGTGGAGGAGATCAAGCGGTTGATCGACGACACGAATAGTGAAATTCTGGCGGCACAAGCCAACTTGGAACTGCGAAATAACGACAAACTGGGGATTGAGTCGCTCTTCAAACTGGGCTACGCGGGTAAGAACGAGCTGGATCGCAGCCGACTCGACTTCCTCCAGGCCGAAGGGCAATTCGCCGCGAAAATGAATCGTCTCCAGACCCAGATGGCGTCGCTGGTGAAAAAGGAGACCTTTGAACGGGAAATGCAAATACTGCGGCTGCAAGGGAATCTCGATACCGCTCGTCGAAACCGCATTCAAGTCCTTCGAAACAACGAAGCCCTCCTGGCACAGGCACATGCCCAGCTTGATTCGGCCGTGGAGTCGCTCAAGAAGGAAGAGGAGTTGCTGGCCCGTTACCGAGAGTATGTCGAGAACTGCAAGGTGTACGCGCCCGAGGATGGCATGGTCGCATACGTCTCCGACCGTCGTCGCGAGGAGATCCGCGAGGGGGCTGCCATCCGGCCTCGTCAGGCGATCATGACCATTCCCAACCTTCGGGCCATGCAGGTGAAGACGGCGGTTCACGAATCGGTTCTGGACCAGGTCTATGCCGGTCAGCGAGCGACGATTCGAGTGGATGCGTTTCCCGACCGCCAGTACGCCGGGACGGTGCAGCAAGTCGCCGTTTTGCCGGACCAAGGAGGATGGATGAGTTCGGATACCAAAGTCTATCCTACCATCGTCACCATTGATGAAGAGGTCGAGCACCTCAAGCCGGGAATGACCGCGGTCGTGGAGATCCATGTCGATTACTTGAAGGGGGTCACGACCGTACCGATTCAAGCTGTTCTACAGCGGGGCCAAGCGAACTGGTGTTTCATTGGGCAGGGACGCGACGTGCAGTTGCGGGAGATTGCCCTGGGACGCACCAACGACCGATTCGTCGAGATTGTTTCCGGGATCGCGGAAGGGGAGCGGGTAGTGCTTAATCCCATGTCCATGGCCGATGCCCTCCCCAGCCAAGAGGAAGAACCGGCCCTCGATGTCGAATTGGACGATCTAGCCGATCCCGAGGCCGAAGAATTCGTGGCCACTTCCGCCGCTTCCTGAGCCAACCACCATTTCATGCTGCTCACCGCTCTACGCCTTGGGGTCCGCAACCTGCTTCTGCACAAGCTGCGGAGCTTCCTGACCATGCTCGGCACCATCCTGGGGGTCGGTTCGGTCATTGCGATGCTGGCGATTGGTGAAGGTTCCAAGCAGGCGGCTGTCGAGCAGATTCGGCAACTCGGCGCCGCCAATGTGATCATTCGGAGTGTCAAGCCGGGACAGGACGATAATCGAGAGACCTCGGACGGGACCGCTCAGGTCAGCACCAGCCGAGTGTTGGAGTACGGTTTGCGGTACCGGGATTTTGACATCTTGACCGCCACGCTCCCGACCGTGAAACGGGCGGTGCCGATTGCCCTGATTCGCCGCAATGTCCAGCATGGCCGCCGGAGGATGACCAACGCCCGGATTTTAGGGACCACGCCTGAGTACCTGCAGGTGAAGAATCTTCGAGTCGGGCGGGGCCGATTCCTGGCCGACGGCGACCTACAGGCCACGGCGAACGTGGCGGTGTTGGCGGCTGGAGCGGCCGAACGTCTCTTTGGCTATGAAGATCCGCTGGGAAAACCGCTCTTGATCGGTGAGTCCGCCTATCGAATCATCGGAATCCTGGCGGAACAGGGAAGCGGAACCGCGGTGGCGGGAGCCCTGCAGCAACAGGACATGAACCGGGACATCTACATCCCCCTCTCCGCCGCTCAGAGGCGTTTCGGCGAATTGCAGCTGATCGTTCGGGCGGGGAGTCGCGAGTACGAGCGTACGCAACTCAGCGAAATCACGCTGACCGTTCACAATGAAGACCTCGTTCCTCAGACGGCTTCCATGGCCCAGCGATTGCTCGAGGGGACACACCGCGGAAGTGACGATTTCGAGATTCAGGTCCCGTTGGAGCTGCTTCGCCAGGCCGAGCATGAAAAGCGGATCTGGAACCTGGTGCTCGGATCGATCGCCGGCATCTCCCTCCTGGTGGGTGGAATCGGCATCATGAATATCATGTTGGCCACGGTCACCGAGCGAACTCGAGAAATCGGCATCCGCCGAGCGCTGGGTGCCCGCCGGCGGGATATTACGCGTCAGTTTCTGATCGAAAGCACCGTACTTTCGTCCACCGGGGGCGTCCTGGGAGTGATTGTGGGAATCGTGATCCCGATCATTGTCAGCGCTTCCTCGGGTCTGGAGACCGTCCTCCGCCTCTGGACCGTGTTCTTGGCTTTCGGGATCTCGGTCGGCATTGGGATCGTGTTCGGCGTTTACCCGGCCCAGCGGGCCGCTCAGATGGACCCGATTGAAGCCCTGCGGCACGAATAAGCCTCTCGTGGGTCCGGGTCCCGATCCCATCGCTGGTTGTCCGTCAGCGAGCGTTCCCTTCCCCTGGCCCGAGCCTCCTCACCCGCTTCCAACCTCTACTCAACCCTCGGCCTCGATTGTGCCGATAATGCCGATAATGCGGATAACGCCGATCATGCGGAAAACGTGGAAAACTTCCGTGTTCAAGTGGCAATTGAGGGTGAGCAGGCCCCTTGGAAGAAGCAGCCAAGGGGACTGCGGAAATATGGCGAGGTGCCCGGCGGGGGTTCCGAGGCAATTGGGAGGAAGTGAGTGCGGACCGAGGACTGTCGAATTCTCCTGATGCTCTTGCCGGTATTGTTCCTCGTGGGATGTAGCCGGACCCATTATCGCTTGCGCGCCGATCGGGACTCGTTTGGTATTTTGCAGGAGAAAGGGGGTGGCACTCCCTGGAGAATTCCGTTCGGTTTTGCGGTTCGTCCTGATCCCCGGTCGCGCTTTCACGACCCGACACCGGCCGATGACCCGATCCTGCCCCCGCCGACCCCGAAACTATATGGCTACCAGCTTCCAGAGCTTCCCGACCGAGACCCGAGGCGGTTTCGACGTGGGGGAGGGGGACCTGCTTCCGGAAGGCCTTGGGAAGAAGTAGAGGGCGTTCCGGATTTGCCCCTCGGCTTTCTGGGGCCACTCCATCGGCATTCGGATAACCAGGCCGGTGACGGCCCTGTCACGGGATTCCCCATTTCTCAGCTGGGACAATCCTCCCAGTCCTTGATCGACGAACCGTTCGCCGTGCGGCCCGCATCGGTGGAGTTCTCGTTGGACTTGGAGAATCGCGCCGACTTGGAATTGGCACAAGTACCGGAAGCAGAACCAGAACCAGAATCAGAAGCAGATACCGAGTCAGGCGATGACGAAAAACGGTCGGCAGGTCCTAGCGGCGACGACGACCAGGCGGTGGGGGGAGGGCCGGACGTCGGTATCGAGCTGCGAGTGGCTCCGCTTTCCAGTTCGGCCTGGGAGGCTCTCCCGGATGATACATTGCGGCGCATGTTCGAATTCGACTCGGTCGGGGAGGAGTTT
>JBJHCD010000137.1:0-9551 GCA_050485845.1 Pirellulaceae bacterium
TAATCGGCCGAGCGTTTGGGAGTCCACCAACTGCGCATTCTAGCAAGAAATCCTTTCTTCGCCGGTGGGGGCTCGGTGAAATCTCCTCGATACTCGTCGTTGTTGGACGAATCCCGTCCCCGATCCAAACGATCCTCGAACAGGTCGGGAACCGGGCTTTGGGCTCGGAAACCCGAATCTTCATCACTCGAGTCGTCAATGCCGGAATCCTCGGAACGATTGTAGGGGCGGTAGGCACTGGAGCGGGCATCCACCACCAGTCGAGCGTTCATGTGGCCGCCGACCTTTGCGGATCGCAACGCCTGGTAAACCTCTTCGTAGCCCCCCCCCAGCTCCGCGATGGCGGGAATCACGGTGGAAATTCGATTCGATACCGTCAGAACCTGATCTTCCGTTCCAGGTTCAAACCGAATGACCCGCACACGTTGATCATCTTCCCGCTTGATCATGATGCGGCGCCCGGCCAGGAGATAGGATGGTGGATTGATCGTCTGTTCATGCCCAAACACCACCACCTCCGCTCGCCTCGCTCGGGAAAAATGGACCATGGGGGGCCCCCCCGTGCTGATTTCATGGAACGAAAAGGCTCCGTTCAGGATCTCGCCTCGGACCAGGGGGTCGCGGTGATTTCGAGCCCTCATGGCTCGGAATGCACCATACCGCGTCTCGGCACTGTCGTGGCTCAAGAGTTCCGTCAAGGCGTCGTAAGCCGAAACATGGTCCATCGTCGAGAGGGCCGTCAAGGCATGCCAGCGGAAGGCACGTTCCCGGTGCGCTGCTTCGGCCAGTACCGGAACGGCTCGGTCGTCGTCGAGGTAGGCCATCGCTTCCGCCGCGTAGAAGCGGATTTCCAGATCGGGAGATTCGAGCCCCTTCCGCAGGACTTCCAAACCATCCTTTCCGATTGCTTCCAATTGGAGCGAAGCACTATAGGCCGTGGTGGGCTCGAAAAGTTTGGCCTCCAGTTGCTGCATTCGCAACGCCCGATCCGTCATGGATTCCCCAACCGATATATTCCGCACGACTTTCATGTAGCGAGTTATGTTGTGCTTGTACCGCGGAGGAATCGCCAGCTCGATGAAGTTGGAGTTCATCGTTTGGCGACACCCTGTTTCGTCCCCCGATCATAATGATAGAACCGATTGTTGATCGCGTTGCCGACCATCGTGCTGGCTCGGACCGAAGCGACATTCTCTCGAAGCGTCAATCCCAGTTTGCGAGAGGTCATCGATCGACCTCCACCCAGCACGCGTCCCCGAGTCAGCAGTTTGGCCTCTTCCCCCTCTTCGAACATGCCGTCGATCACGACATCTCCCATTCCGACGGCATCGACGTCACCTCGCCGAACCACGTTGTCCAGCACGGCCAGTTCTCGGAGCCGAGTTTGCATCAGCCAGCCACCACGAAGACTCGTGGTCTCGGATCGAGGGGGCACGACGACTTCCAGATCGAACCGATCCCCCTTCTGGACACCGGGAGGAAGATAACCTCGAACCAAGACCATGGATGTCTTCTGCGAGGAGAGGATGGTCTGCGGCTTGTGGACGTTATGCGTCTGCATCTCGTCAATCAGCGAATCCCTTTCGGGAGAGGGGCGAGGATCACTTCCCGTGTTGTTGAGATTATTGACCATTCCGACACCCTCGATGCGGACATAGTTCATTCCGGTCGGGAAGGTCAGGTCGCCAACGAGCCGCCCACCGTCTTCGTCGTCGGCGACATATTGTTCGACATCGGGGCTCTTGCCTCGGAAAAAGGAGGAATGGCAGCCTAACAGCGATCCCAAGATCGTGCTCATCACGAGCAAGCGAACGGTGATAACCGTCCCACGCGACTCCATGTCTCGCGCTCCTTCGCTGACCGACCACCTCTCGGCGGCTTGAGGGTCATGGCAAGATAAGTGATTCCGTTCAGGAGCAGTCGCCTGGAAATTTCCGCCGCAAAGGTCCGTCTTCGCGGCGTATTCGAACAAACGGAGCAGACCCCAGGCGCTGCGGTTCGCGGGGGGGAGGATAGTGAGGGAACTCAAGGGGGTCAAGAGCGTTTAGAGCGTTTTCGCTCGCGACGCGCGTGAAAACCGATCTTGCTCGTTTCTCCCGAGAACGATAACGTGCTCCCCCATGAGAGAAACCACTCCAACCTCCACGGCCCGTATTCTCTGCTTTCGATTCCTCCTCGGCGCCGGCCTGCTTGTCGGCTCCCTCGTGCTCGGCACGACCACTCAGGTCGGCTTGCGAGCCCAAGGCGAACATTCCGACGGAGGAGGCCGGCATGCCCTGCTGCGCAGCGGGCAGGTCATCTCCGGACAAGTCACTCCCCTGGGAGACCGGACCCGGGTCGTGCTCCCATCGGGTGGTGAGGTGAGCTTGCCCACCAGGGATATCCTCCTGACCTGCCAAACGCTCTCCGAAGCCTATGATTATTTGGCCGAGCGGGTGGAGGGACGGCGGACGGCGGAACCGTTCCTCGAACTGGCCCGCTGGTGTCTGAGGTACGAATTGCTGGAGGAGGCGGAGAGGTCCTTGGCTCAGGCCCGGGAATTCGATCGGAAACAGCCCGCCCTCGCCGTCCTCGAGCGGCAATTGGAGAGTGCCAAACGGCAAGCTGCCCTGCCCCCCGCTCCCCTCCCATCGGACAAAGTCGCTGCCTCTCGGCCACTCCCCCCGAACGATCACTCCTCACACCACTCCACCCCCCAATCCAACTCAGCCACGCGTCGCGCGAGAACTCACCCACCGACAACCGAGGAGCTGGAAGCAGCAGTCAGAAGTATTCCTCGCGAAGGGGTCGAGCTGTTTGGGAACACGATCCAGCCCATGATGTGGAACAAGTGCGGGACCAACCGCTGCCATGACGTGGGAGGGCCTTCCGATTTCATCGTTCTTCGTCCCGCCAATGGCAAGCAAGTCTGGCGACGGCTCTCGCTTCGGAATCTCCACTCCTTGCTCGGATATGTCGATCGCGAAGATCCGAGATCGAGTCCGCTTCTGGTGAAAAGTCGGACTCCGCATGGAGGTGACTCCGTGCCGCCACTCGGTGGAGAAGAATCGCTGTACTATCAGCAGCTTCGCATCTGGGTGGAGGGAGTCGCTGGTCGACGCGGAGACTTGGCCGGAAACTCACGCCCCGAACAGGAGCATTCCGCCCGATCCATGCCTCAGATACCGACCGTGTCTCGAGCCTCCTTTGAGAGTCCGATCGCGACGGACGCGACGACGGAGAATATGGGGAGTATGGAGAGTTTTGACGTGGAGGAACTTCTCCCCCAGCGAAAGCCCGCGTCAACCGATCAGGACTTTGACGGCGAAGAGGACACGGAAACCAAGAACACTAAGGAAACCACCGGGGAGAACGACAACGCTCCGTATCGGCCGCGGGATCCCTTTGATCCGGAAGTCTTCAACCGCAAGTACCTCCGCCGATGACCCGCGGACAGTGTTGACCCGCGGACAGTGTTGATCCGCGGACAGTGTTGATCCGCGGACAGTGTTGATCCGCGGACAGTGTTGATCCGCGGACATTGATGATCCGCGGACAGCGATGAGGCTACGGGTGGGGTTCCGCGAAGCTGGAAGGGAGCAGTAGCCGTTCGATGGCGTGGAGAATGCCGCGAGCCACCACTTCTTTCGGGCCACTCAGCGCCTCGACGACATTTCCCTGGCGATCCAGGATTTCGACCTGATTGGATGGGGAATTCATGGCGTCGGGACCATTCAGGACCATCAAGTCACAGCTCTTTTTCTCCAGCTTCACGAGGGCTCGAAAACGCTGGTCATCGGTTTCCAGTGCGAAGCCGACCAACCATTGCTCGGGACGTTTCTCTTGGCCCAACGTGGCCACGATGTCCGGGGTTTCCACAAGCTGTAATTCGAGCGGCCCACCGGTTTTCGAAATCTTCTGAGTGGCGATCTGGATGGGACGGTAATCACAAGGGGCCGCCGCTCCAATCAGCCCCTGGCAACTCGGAAAGACCGCTCGAGCCGCTTCGAGCATTTCCTCCGTCGAAATGACTTCAATCAGCTCCAGATTCCGCGGATAAGGGACCTCCACCGGACCACTCACCACGACGACTTCATGGCCGAAATCCAAAGCGGCTTGCGCCAAGGCGGCTCCCATGCGTCCGCTGGAGCCATTGGTCAAGTATCGGACGGGATCCAGATACTGACGCGTCGGGCCGGAGGTGATCAGGATCCGAGTCATGCTGGGTCCCAGACACGCTGGGTTGATTGGCTGGGGATTGGCTGGAAATTCGCTGGAGTAGGTAACTACCCCGTCAGGGATGACCGCTGCTTGACATCTCGCGCTGGATTACCGACAGGATCGTTTCGGGGGGCGCCATTCTTCCCGGACCTTGTTGTCGGCAGCTGAGCCACCCTGATTCCGGATCGACCATGACGACGCCATCCTCGGTCAATTGCCGTACATTGCGCTGCACGGCGGGCTGGCCCCACATCTGGTTATTCATCGCGGGAGCCATGACAACTCGTCCGGGGAACGCAAGGTAGAGCGTGCTGAGCAGATCGTCGGCCAGCCCATGAGCCGCCTTGGCCAAAAAATTGGCCGTGGCCGGCGCAATACAGAGCAGCTCGGTCCCCTCGGCCAGCTCGATGTGGGCCCCGAGTGGATGTTGAGCGTCGTCGAAGAGCCGTCGCGAGACGGGGGCTCCCGTCAGCGCGGCGAACGTTGCCGGAGCAACAAACCGCTCGGACGATTCGGTCATCACCACTCGGACCTCCAGTCCGGACTGCACCAGCTGGCTGACGAGCATGGCTGTTTTGTAGGCAGCGACGCCTCCACTGACCCCCACCACCACTCGGCGCGGCATCGATCGGCAAGCTCCTGGTCTGATTCCGACGCGACTTACATCGAGTCCGAGGCAAAATCGGGACCTTCACCCGGATCCGTCAAGTCACCGGTGATCCGGACTTGATTGGAGGGATCCAGATAAATCTTGTCCTGAACGATTTCCTGCAGTACGACTTGCATTTTGTCGTGAGTGTCCACGTCCACGAGTGCTCGACTGCCGGCATTCAGCTGCACCAGCCGCTTTTGGATCAAGGTGGAGAGCTTGAACCGGCCTCCGACCTTATTGACGATCGATTCCTCTTTCAATTCGTCCAGCATCTGTTGGGTCTCCGCAGGTCATGAGGATGCGGCAGATTTCGTCCACCGCCTGTTCTCTTGAGTCATTGATTACTTCAAATTGATAACGATCGCGGTACTGAAGTTCCGCCGCCGCTACCTCCAGTCGTCTTCGGATGGCCGATTCGTCTTCGGTTCCCCGTCGGCGAAGTCGCAGCTCCAACTCCTCCATCGAGCCGGGATGGAGAAAAATCGTCAAGGCGGAGGGTTGCTTTTCCAGCACGGCCAACGCTCCCTCCACGTCGATCTCCAGTACAACCCAGTCACCAGCCGCCAAACCTCGCTCCACCTCCTCGTTCAGCGTACCGTACCAATTCCCTCGCCCAAATACTTCCTTGCATTCCAGGAAGGCATCGGCGGCCCGCCGCCGCCGAAACTCCTCGGGCGAAATGAAATGGTAGTCCACTCCATCCCGTTCGCCAGGCCGGGGGGGGCGAGTGGTCGCGGATACGCTGCGGCGCACGGGAAGTTCACATTGGCGAAGCAGTTCACGGACAATCGTTGACTTACCGGCTCCAGACGGTCCGGAAATGATAACCAGTCGTCCCTCGGGTGAGGATTCGATCATGAATTGTTGATTCCCTGCCCGTCGCCTCACTCGATATTCTGGATCATTTCCCGCATCCGCTCGATCGCCGCCTTGATCTCAATCACATCCAGGCCGATTTCGGAGTCGTTGCACTTGGAGCCGATCGTATTGGCCTCGCGGAACATCTCCTGAGTCAGGAATTCCAGCTTCCGCCCACTGCTTTCCACGGCCGACAGCATCGCGTCAAATTGCACCAAATGACTCTTCAAGCGGACGACCTCTTCCGCAATGTCGCTCCGCTCGGCGAAAATCCCCACCTCGCGAACGATGTCGGAGGTTTCAATCGTCACTCCAAAGTCCGCCAGCAACTTGTTCAGCCGTTCGGTCAACCGCTGGCGATAGGAGTCGACCACCAGGGGGGCTCGCCGCTGAATGGCCTCCAAATGTTCGCTGATCTGGTGGCAATTGGAGGCCAAGTCGGTCGCCATCGCCACTCCTTCCTCCGTTCGCATGACCGTGAAATGATCGACGGCCAGGCGGACCTGCTGCTCGACAAGTGGCCACACCGCGTCGGCATCCACGCTTGTCCAAACCGTCTCATCGACCACGCCGGGCAACTGCAACAAGGCTTCCCAAGGGACCGATTGGGCCACGGACCCGCTGAGCTGTTCCAGTTGCCGCTGGTAGCTACGTAGGGCGACTTCGTTCAAACGGAAATCATCGGGCCCCAGGTGCCGCTCCACTCGGATATTCGCGTAAACCGTTCCGCGGCGAACCCCCTCGCGCAGTACCCCTTCGACCCGAGGTTCCAGGGAATTGTAGCCCTCGGTAATCCTCACGTTCAACTTCAGGTAGCGGTTATTGACCGCTCGAAGTTCCACCGAGACGGTTAGACCTTCCAGCGAGGCGTGGGACTGACCGTGTCCGGTCATGCTTCGAAGCACCGTCTGACTCCCCCCACGTTGAGTTTGCTGTTATTCCGCCGGGGCGGGTGATTCACTCCCGCCGGCAGGCCCCGGATCCGCCGCGGCCCCATTTTCACCCTCGGTTTCATCCGCCGCCGGACGGTCCCCTCGGAATGGCATGGTCATCCCGGACCGAGTCGGCTGGAACTCAGCCCCCCCATTCAAGATGATAATTGTCGCCATGCAGAGAAAGATCCAGACCACGGCGCAGACAACGGTAATCCGAGTGAACAGGTCACCCGCCTTCGTGCCGAAGGCACTTTGACCACCGACACCTCCCAAGGCCCCGGTCAACCCTCCCCCTCGACCCCGCTGGACCAGGACTAGCAGGATCAGGAAGATACTGGTGAGTGTCAGGGCAAACCCAAACAGGTACTGCAAAAAACCGCCAAAAAGAATGGGCATCATCGAACTATTTTCTCCTTACCACGCGTCGTTCCATGCCAATCAGCCTTCCCGGGCTGCCTCGATAATTCCCAGGAACGATTCCGCCTGCAGCGAGGCACCCCCCACGAGGGCACCGTCGATATTCGGTTTTTGGAGAAGTTGTCGAGCGTTATCGGGCTTGACACTTCCCCCGTATTGGATGCGAACTTGAGCTGCAACTTCCGCATTGTAGTGGGTTTCCAGCAGCGTGCGAAGATCGGCGTGAACCTCCTCGGCCTGCTCTGGCGTGGCCACCACCCCCGTACCGATCGCCCAGACCGGTTCATAGGCAATCACGACCCTTGCCATCTGTTCCGGCGTCAGGTCACCCAAGGAGCCTCGGAACTGCTGACTCACAACATCCAGCGTCCGTTTCGCCTCGCGCTGCTCGAGCGTCTCACCCAGGCAGACGATCGGTAGCAAGCCGAGTTCCAAAGCGCGAAGGGTCTTGGCCAGCACTCCCTGGTCGGTCTCCCCAAAGAGTTGCCGCCGTTCACTATGCCCCAGGATCACGCATTGGCAGCCGACATCCAGCAGCATCTCCCCATTGATTTCCCCCGTGAAGGCCCCCGCTGGTCGCTCGCACATGTTCTGCCCCCCCAGATGAACTCGCGTTCCCTCCACGACGGCTCGGACGGCATCAAGATAGACGAAAGGGGGGCAAAGAGCGACGTCGACTCGTTCATCCCGGTGGCCATCCACCACGCGCTCGGCCAACGCCACCGACTCGCCACGCGTGAGATTCATCTTCCAATTTCCTGCAATGAACGGACGTCTCACGCGGCTTCTCCCATAGAGTAACTGAACCAATTGATTACCAAGTGTTTGAAGAGAACAAAGACATCCAAAGAGTGATTCAGTTGATGTGATTCGGCTGTGAACCGAGTGACCGAGCAGTTGGATTCGATGGCTGGACCGGCGGGTGGGGGGCGGGGGCGAAACGTGGATTCAGCGGAGCTATGTTCCCGCCCGCGAGGGAATGGGGCTGATTTGCTTACCGAATAATTCGGCCAGTCGAGCAATCTGGTGGGAGAGTTCGGCGAACTGCTGGGGCAGCAGAGCTTGAGGCCCATCCGATTTGGCCAGTTCCGGGCAGTCATGCACTTCGATGTGCACGCCGTCGGCACCGACCGCGACCCCGGCCAGTGCACAATCCGGAATCAAATCGGGACGACCGGTCGCATGGCTCGGATCGACGATGATCGGCAGGTGGGAAAGACGCTTGACCAGAGCCACCGCGGCCACGTCGAAGAGGTTTCGCGTCAGGGTGTCGAATCCACGGACTCCCCGCTCGCAAAGGACCAGCTGATCATTTCCCTGCGACAAGATGTATTCGGCGCTCATCAGCAAGTCCGTCACCGTGGCGCTCATCCCCCGTTTCAGCAGGACCGGCCTCTGAGCCTTCCCGACTTCGGTCAGCAGCACGAAGTTCTGCATGTTTCGAGCACCAACTTGAAGCATGTCGGCATAGCGGGCCACCAGTTCCACACGCCGCGGGTCGGTCACCTCGGTGACCACCGGCATCCCAAACTCGTCCCCTACGTCTCGCAGAATCTTCAGGCCGTCTTCCCCCAATCCCTGAAAGGAATAGGGGCTCGTCCGCGGCTTGAAGGCTCCCCCACGAAAAATGTTGGCCCCTGCGTCGCGAACGGCCGAGGCGATGGACCGCATCCGCTCAAGATCCTCCACGGCACACGGACCGGCGATGAGCCCGAGATTGCCTCCCCCCACCTTCACTCCCGAAACGTCCACGACGCTCGGTTCCGGATGCCCCTCAATGCTGGCCAGCTTGTACGGAGGGAGGACCGGAATGACCTCGGCGATTCCTGGAATGGCCCGCAGGGGCTCCGATTCCAGTTTCGATTCATCGCCGATCACGCCGACCACGGTGCGGTAGGTGCCTCGGCTCACATGTGTTTTCAAACCCAGGGCTTCCACACGTTCGACGACATGCTCGACCTGAGCTTCCGTTGCATCGGATTTGAGGATGATGATCACGGGACGCTGATTTCCCTAACAGCCAAGAAAAAGCGGAAGTCAAGTCGAGCAATTTAGCATAGCACGGCATCACGTCGAGCCCCCCCGGCGAAGGACCGAGTCGAATGGGTACGGAGCGAGTCGAAACGGGGGGCTCCATTCTCGGGGGCTCGACCGCCGGGATTTTGCCGATTTCGCTCCCGATTCCGTTCGTCACCGTTTGTCGAATCTACTCGTCGAGCGGTTCGCTACGGGCGTAGGAGCCGAGCACATTGAGCCGGAGGGTTTTACGTTCCAGCGAAGCGAGTGCTCGACGCGTCTTGATGTCTGCCTCATGTCCCTCGAGTTCCACGAAGAAGAGGTATTCGTTCTTGGAGCCCGAGAGCGGAAACGATTCGATCCAAGTCAGATTCAATTGATTCCGCTTGAAGATCCCCATGGTATCGGCCAGGGCTCCCGGCTTGTGGGGAATCTGAAACATCAACGCGGTCTTGTCCTTGCCGGTTCGAGCC
>JBJHCD010000138.1:0-9521 GCA_050485845.1 Pirellulaceae bacterium
GGGCGGCGTCTTGGTGGATGACAGGAATGGGACGAAGGGGACCAAGGCGAGAGGGAATGCGCGGGGATGCGAATGGTAGAGTTGGGTGAATCGCCGCGATCAGGGAGCGGGACGATTCACAGCAAGTTGTCTTGGTGCGGTGTGTGGAAACCGCCTGACGGAGCATACTGACGAGCGATTGTCAGTATCGCGGCGCGGACATCCGGTGACAAAGAGGGCCAGGCAGTGACAATTTCCAGCAGTCCAGACTCACCGCAAGGGGTGGGGTTTTCGAGTGTGCCGGATTGTGCACCGCCTGGCCCGGAAAGTGCCGTTTTCCCCGAGGTTTTTGGGGGTGGTTTGAATCCTGAGTCGCCCACTTGCCGCCAATCTCCGCGGATTCCCGTTTCAGTACACGATGATGTCGTTGGCATGCCTTCCTCTGGGGCCCGGAAAAACAATGGCAGAGGCGCAGAGAAACATGGCGACCATTGGCCCTCCGCGAATCTGCGCTAGATTTGCCTTTTCAGCAGCGGATTGCCACTGAGATCCGAAGTCTCTCGTCGCGGATCGCCTCTCCGTCTCCTTGGCCTCCGTCAGGCTTATCGGCATCGCACTCGTCCGTCGGCAGACGGCCCGTTGTGGCTCGCGTCGCCTTGCTCGATTGAAGTCGCCCCTTTCGAATGCTACAGTGCCGCAGGTATCCAACAGCCCCCGCCTTGGCAACGCGCGCGCCAGTCTCGGAACCAACTCGTCGTCGGCACCGCTAATCAACACTCAGGGACGCTCAAGCTTCCGACATCGGCGGGAGAGATTACGGAAACTGCACGAGACCCGCTGAGGAAGCTTGTAATACGTTGATGACCTCGGTAATGGCATGCTGCGAAAGCGGGTTGCCAGACGCTTCGAGCGTAATGATCTCCCCATAGTGCAGACCAATCTGACTCACCACGTCGCCTGACAAACGATAATTGATGCCTAGGGACTTGTGAAATGCGGATCCGACATCCTGAATGGCCTGAAACGGATGACGAAACATGCTCACAAATCCGCCGGCAAATCGAATCGCACTCATCCCGGGGGTGGCGGTGTGAAGATTGCGAGACGCGAGAAGAGCCACGCCCGGAGCGTTGAACGTGATAAACGGAATTCTCAATCGATTTCCGACAATCTGAGCAACAGCGCCGCCCAGCGAATGTCCGGTAACCACCAAGCCTTCCACGTTGGCGAACTTTGCCACGAAGGCTTGCGCATCCGAGAAGTAGCTCGAGTTCATCCCCACGCCAAGTTTCAGGTCGGCAACAAGGTCGCTGACCTGACTTGGCGTCGTTCCTTTGAATGCTGCCACAGTCGCCGAACCGTTCGAGAATACGGCAGCCTGCAATCCACTGCCCAATCCGGAGCGGAAGTGCGCACATGTCCAGCGGTCGACAGTGGGATTGTTTTCGTACACCGCTTGGGACATCTTGGCATAATCGAGAATGGTTGCCATCGGAATCTCTACTAAATAGAGGAATACCCGGAACTCTTGAGACTCACTTTCCGCACTGCGGCAAACGAATAGCTTCGATTTTCCGCCCAGCTCGGTCAAGAGCCGGGAAGCGATGTGCGCGGGTCTATTTTCCGTGAAACGCTTCAGCCCGAACGAGAAGAAGTCCCAAGGCCCGGATGCTGGGCAGGTTGGTGGTTGGTGGAAGGCAGGGGGTGTTCATGGGGTCGGCGTCTTGATGGATGACGGGAATGGGACAAAGGGGACCAATGAGACGCAGGGAACCGATGGGAGTGGGAATGCCCGGGGATGCGAATGGTAGAGTTGGAGGAATCGCCGCGATCAGGGAGCGGGACGATTCACAGTAAGTTGTCTCGGCGCGGCGTGGGGAAACTGCCTGGCGGGGCAAACTGACGAGTATTTGTCAGTATTGCAACGCGGACATCCGGTGACAAAGTGGGCCAGGCAGTGACAATTTCCAGCAGTCCAGACTCAGCATAAGTGGTGGGGTTTTCGAGTGTGCCGGATTGTTCGCCGCCTGGTGCGGAAAGTGCCGTTTTCCCCGAGGTTTTTGGGGGTGGTTCGAATCCTGGGTCCGCCCACCTGCCGCAAAGAATCTGTTTCCATTTACCCCCTCGGCCACCAGTTGCTCATGCGCGGCCCGCAAGGCTGCGTGATTCCGAGTATGAAAGTCGAACTTTTCGGGCGTGATCCAGTCGTTCGTGAAGCGGCGATCCTCCACGAGGATGATGGGAGTCTCGGGCCGGGCCGCGCGGATCTGTTTCACCCGCCAGAGCCGCCGTGATGTTTTCCCCTTCCTGGAATTTTCCCCAAGGAACTTGTTTCCATGGACCAGCACGAATTAATAACGGATCCACGTCAGGGACGGGCTGCCGCCGTTAATTCCTTCCAGCTTGTTAGCTCGATTCCCTGGTCCAGAATCCACTGCCGGATTTCGGGGCGGCTGAATAGTTCGCGATCCTGATCACGACGGGCATGGCTGGTGGTGATCGCCTGCAGTTCGGGACCCTCCACCGCCGAATGAATGATCAATTGCGTGACTCCCGGCGGAATCCGCTCGATCGCCTCCAGGTATTTCTTCTCCCGTTCGGCCAAGTCATCCCCGCCATAGATCTGAACGATCTTGTCCAAAACCGGCAAACGCCGCTCGTCCAACGCCGCCACAACCTTCTCGAGTGCCGCGGCCAGCGTTGGATACTCGGTTCGCTCCTCGTCGCCGACCGAGCGAACCCAGAGGATCGGTAGATCGTATTCGAGCCCCAGCTTCACATACACCTCGACCAGGTCGGGACGCGCAAAGACGGCGCCCATGTGCGTGTCGAGGTGGCTGAGCGGAATGCCCAACCGTTTGGCGAATTCGACCTGGGCCCGCAGTTCGATGGCGACTTCCTCCGCCTTCGCATGCTCGGCCACCTGCCGCACACTTCGCCACAGATATCCTTGCTCGTCCACCAAACTCGGCACACGGTCGCGACCCGCCACGGGGCCCCAGCGATACCCTGTCCATTCGGAATTGAGCGTCAAATGGACTCCGTAATCGTACTCGGGATGCTGCCGAGCGTACTCGGCGAACGCCGGGGCCCAACTGCAGGGCATCATGACGGACGCGGAAGTGACCAGGCCGCTTTCCAGTCCTTGAATGGTTCCTTCATTGGCGGCGTGGCACATGCCCGCGTCGTCCACGTGAACAATCAACTGCCGCTTGGGGGAGGGCGGATCGGCAAAGGCGGCAGCGGATGTCAGGATGGCGACACCGCCAATGAGGAAACCCAGGCCTGGCGACGTCGCCAAGACCGACATGGTTCCATGCCAGCACGTGCAAACAAAACGAGAACACAAGTCCATGATGTGGGAGTAACCTCTACTGGAGAATGGAGAACGATGAGCGTGATCGCTCGCGGCGGCGGCGGACAACGGCTCCGCCCATCGTGAAAGCCTTCGGCCACCAACTTCATCCTGGTGTCCCCGAAGTCCCTGGTGCATGATACCCGATAATGGAGGGAACGGCTGCCTACGAAACAATCGTTAGCTGTTCGACTTTGACCATGCACACCATTGCCAGCCAGACAGCGCGATAGCGACCATCGTTCCCTTTTTTCATCAGGTAGCAAGTGGTGCTATCCACCGCCACATCGCGCAGGCTGTCGATGTCGTTTGGAAGAGAATGCTTTCCATGGAATTCACGGGACCGCAGCTGAACGGCAAGTTCTGTCCGTCCCGCACGGTGTACCCGTCAGGTCAAAATGTCCTTGACGACGCTTGCCCGTTCGACGCCGGTAAGGCGGAAGTCGAGGCCGGCGTGACGGTAAGTGAGGCGTTCGTGATCGAAGCCCATCAGGTGCAGGATCGTGGCGTGGAAGTCGTGCACATGGACCGGCTTCTCGACAGCACGCAGGCCGATCTCATCCGTCGCTCCATGGACGATGCCGCGCTTCACGCCCGCCCCGGCCAGCCAGGAACTGAATGCCCATGGATGATGCTCACGCCCTTTCGCCTCCGCCGTGTTATTGAAAGGCGTGCGTCCGAATTCGGTGGTCCAGACGATCAGGGTCTCGTCGAACATGCCGCGGGCCTTCAGATCCTGGATCAAAGCCGCGATCGGCTGGTCGACATTCCTGGCAAGCGGTTCGTGAGTCATCATGTCGCCGTGGGCGTCCCAGTTGCCCGAGGAGCCGGTATCGATCAACTCAACAAACCGCACTCCACGTTCGACGAGTCTGCGAGCGGCCAGGCATTGCCAGCCGAAGCCTGTTGTCTGGCCTCGCTGCAGGCCGTAACCGGCAAGCGTGTTGTCAGACTCTGTCGCCAAATCGAAGGCTTCCGGTACGTCCATTTGCATTCCGAACGCCGTTTCGAAGGTTTGCAGGCGGGAGAGCAGTTGGGGATCGTTTGACCGGGCCGCCAGATGCTCTTCGTTCACTTCCCGCAACGTGGCGAGTTCCAGTTGCTGACGATTGATCGGAACGCGCGGATGGACATGGGCGACTGGTTCGGCGCCGGGAACGACGAGCGTTCCCTGATACGCCCCAGGGAGAAAGTCGCTCGCGTATACCTGAGTGCCCGCATAGGTCTGCGCGGGAGCGATGACGACAAACGCAGGCAAGTTGCGGTTTAAAGTCCCCAAGCCGTAAGTTACCCACGAACCGATGCTGGGCCGCGAGAAATTGAATGAACCTGTGTGCATGCCGAGCGTCGCGTTGTAGTGATTGGAGTGCGAGGTGTGCATCGAGCGGATCAAGGCGATGTCGTCCACGCATTCTGCCACATGCGGAAAGAGCGTGCTGACTTCGGTGCCGCACTGGCCATGCGGCCTGAACTCCCATTGCGGACGCTTCAGAAAGATCCGTTCATAGCCAGGTCGATTCTTGATTTCCGGATGATCCGCTTCGATTTCCTGGCCATGTCGATGGGTCAATTCCGGCTTCGGATCAAACGTATCAACATGCGACACGCCGCCGGTCATGAACAGAAAGATGACATTCTTCGCCTTGGCTGGAAAATGGGGCTCGCGCGGCGCGAGCGGATCGGCACTGTCGGCCAAAAGCTGCTGGACGATGCCAGGAAACAACAACGAACTGGCCGCCGCTGAACGCAAGAAAGTGCGTCGCGTAGGGACCGGTTGAATTGCACGGTGACTCATAGTGGCTACTCCACAAACAGGAACTCGTTGCTGGCCAGTAGGATGCGGCACACGGCGGACCATCGTTCCGCGGGATCACCCGGATAGTTCTCGAGAAATCCATGCATTCGATCATGCTCCATTCGCGTCGGCTCTCGCTGGAACAATGTGCGATAAGCTCGTCGCATCCGAGCTTCGTCGCTCGGTTCGGTCAACAGCGCGTCAGCGACTCTCGCAGCCTGTGAGTGAAAGAACGGGTCGTTGAGGAAATACAGGGCCTGCGTCGGCACGTTCGTCGCTTGCCGTGTGGGCGTCGATGCGTTGGGATCGGCACCGTCGAACAAGGCGAGGTACGGGTGACGCCGCTGACGTTGCACCATCAGAAAGGCGCTGCGTCGGTCGGTCGTATAGACCGCGTTGAACGGCGCATGCTGCGTGAACGTCCACGTCTCTTCCGGGGGAAAAGGATGAGCTTCACCCGGCGAGAGGTCCAGTTGCCCCGAAACCTGGAGTAGACTGTCTCGCAGTTCCTCGGCAGTGAGTCGGCGGCGGCTGTAGTGCGCCAACCAGTGATTCTCGGGGTCGGCCCGCACGGCGGTTGCACCCGCACGCTGGAAAGCAGCCGTGTGTAGGATGAGCCGATGGATCGCTTTCACGCTGTAACCGCTCTGAACGAATCGGGTGGCCAGGAAGTCGAGAAGTTCCGGATGAGTGGGAGGCTCACCACGAGCGCCGAAATCATTCGACGAGTGCACGAGGCCGCGCCCGAAATGCCATTCCCATATCCGGTTGACCATGACGCGAGCAGCGAGCGGATGCTGAGCAACCCAGTCTCCCAATTCACGGCGACCGCTACCGGCATCTCGTGGCACTTCGGTACCACCGAAAACTGCCAGCCAGCGTCGCGGAATCTCTAGCCCAAGTTTTTCCGGGTCGCCGCGCTCCTGCAATCTCGCATTCGTCGCTTCGCGATCGACGACAGCGTAGGCCACTGGAATCATCGGCGGATCGCCCGCATCCAGTCGGCCGACCGACGCCCTGCCCAGATCGGCCAAGGCCTCGCCCAGTTCGGCGGAGGCCATGTGAGACAACTGGAACGTCACTCCATCGAGATCCGCCGGATGAGCGTCGGCAACGCGCCCCGTGAGGAAAATCTCGCCGTCGATTGGACTGGTCCAGGCGACGGCCACGGGGCGTTGCGGTCCCGGATGCACAAAGAAGGACCGTGGCGGCAAGTTGGTCCAGACTTCGACGGGCTCCGCGGCGGAGTTCACGAATACGGATGGCTCGGATCCGAGACTCCAGGACTTCAGCTCGCTCCTTCCGCCGTTACTGTCACGTTGCTCGGTCAAGAAGGCGGGTGAGGATGCGACTTCCAGAAAACTCCAGGTGGCGCCGTGTTCCGCCGACCACGAGTTCCCTTTCAGCAAGTCGGGGACCAGATCGGCGACGCTCCAGGATCTCCGCAGACCTTCCGTTTCTTGAATGGTCCACTCGACAAGTGTGCTGTCGGCGCCATGATTGTCATTCGGCAGCACGGTTAGCAGCACGAGCTCACCGCGACGGATTTGGATTCGCTGTTCGAACGGCACCGATGCCCCTTCGGGCACCTGGGACTCCGCCAAGACTCGGCTGGACGGCGACCACAAGGACTCGAGCGTCGTCGTGGCCGACTCAGCTGCCACCTGTCGCCGTTGATTCTCGGCCTCCATCCGCGACACCTGCTCCTGCCAGGGCTTCAGCAAGTCCTCGACTTCATCCTGGGAAATCAGCGGAACCAGATCGCGCGGTTGACCTTGCGGCTCGCAACCCGGGAAAGCAAATTTCGTGCTTTCGAAGATGCCGTAGAGAGCGTAATAGTCCTCCGCACTGACCGGATCGTATTTATGGTCATGGCACCGTGCGCAGCCGAGCGACAATCCGAGGAAATTCTTTCCGAGGTTGTCAATGACGTCCTCGTGAGTCAAATACATATCCTGATCGATGTCGTGGCCAAACCGGCGGGCGATCGCCAAGTATCCGGTCGCCACGACCCCTTCGGCGCGCGGCTCCCCACGCAGATTCTCCGTGAGCAGATCTCCAGCCAGCTGCAAGCGGATAAACTGGTCGAAAGCCAAATCACGATTGAAGCTGTCAATGACCCAATTGCGGTAACGCCAGGCGTGCGGCAGCGGACGATCGGTATTCTCTCCAGCCGTGTCCGCATAACGCACGACATCCAGCCAGTGGCGTCCCCAGTGCACCCCGTACTGTGGTGAGTCCAATAGCCGCTCAATAGCCTGGGACCACGCCTCGGGAGATGGGTCGGCCAGGAACGATTCCATCTGCTCGGGTGTCGGTGGCAGGCCAGTAAGGACATAGAAAAGACGCCGCAACAAGGTGCGTCCATCGGCTGGTGGAGCGGTGACCAATCCGTGACGATCGATCTCTCGCTGCACGAGTTCGTCGATTCGTTTCACGTCTGCGACGGCGTCCGCCGTGGGAACCTCCGGCAGCGGCTGGAAGGCCCACCATTGCCCGGCCTCTTCCCGCGTCATCCCTCCCAGGATGTCGCTTCCGTCGCGGGGATCGGGAGCACCCATCGCCACCCACTTGGTAAGTATGGCGATTTCGTCGGCGGACAACTGACCTCCTTTGTCGGCAGGGGGCATTTCCAGCGAGCGATAATTGATCGCGTCGATCAGGAGGCTGTCGTCCGGATTGCCCGGAACGAGGGCCGGTCCGGTTTCGCCCCCTTTTTGCCAACCTTCGGCTGTCTGCAGAGACAACCCGCCACCCGCCTTCGTTCCCCCGTGGCATTCCAAGCAGCGTTTTTCGAGCAGCGGCCGCACGTGCTTCTCGAAAAACTCGTGCTGCTCGGGTGCAAGCGCCTTGGAGGCTCTATCCTCGGCCGGTGACAACAACGCCCAAGCCCAACAGCAGAGCAGGGCGGCTAGTTGAACGAGCTGGCCTGGAACCGCAGGCCGTCTGTCGAGCCTCCCGCGGGAATCGATTGTGGCCGCCCTGCCTCGCAACTCGGCCCCGCATCGCGGAGCGATACCGCCAGGTGATGGTTCGAGGAGTACGGTGCGATCACGCATTGGATCGTGGAGCGATCCACGACCATCGGGTCGGATGGGCAAAGGTGGCGGTAGGCGACGTCGCATTCGATTCGGTCCTAACGGCTGTCAATGGGAATTGTCGTGTGGCCTATTCGCGAGCGTCCGAATGGCGCCCCTCGCATGCTGCCGTGGGTGGTTCGACGAGGCACGACGCCGACTTGAGCGCCGGCCCAGGCCCGCTGTCGTCGTTCCACACTTCTGGTATTGTGGTCAGAATTCACTCGGCACGCGAGTAGTGGCAGTAGGGGGTGATCGGTTAGCAGCAAGTAACCGCAGATTAACGTCGCCCGGTACGCATGAGGTGGCGGCCTTGGTTGAAGAAACGTTCAGCGCATCCACAGCCCCATCTGAGCACCGTTACCATCAGAAGGCGGCCCGGTGAGGTCCGTATTCAGGGAACAGGGAATCGCATTTCGCGGTGTTGAACCTCAGTAAAGGCCTGAAAGATCCGAGTCGAACAACAAGCCGGCCAGGGACTTGTGGGGCATGGCTTTCCAAGGTGGCTTGGTCAGTAAACTTGGAAGCGGATCCGCGTGGAGTCGGAACTCGATCATGAAGGGGGAGCGGGCCCAGCTGGACTCGACCAGTTCCCTCACGCCGATCCGCCACCCGACTTCGCGCTCCAGATGATCGAGGAGTGCCGGCGACTGCTGATTGAATTGCCAGCTGACATTTACCGATTCATCGTCGGCTATCGGCTCGAAGGACACACCAATAACGAAATCGCCGAACTGCTCGGGATCACGAAACGATCGGTGGAACGTAAGTTGCAACTGGTCCGTGAGTTCTTGTCGGATCGCGCGCCGAGGGCGGAGACCTAACGGGGCGAGTCAGGGCAAAGCGAGCGGCGTCATCGGGGTCGCGAGAAAGTTGGAGGGAGCGGCCAGAAGCCGGTCGCGACATTCCAGCCAGGCCGTGCCGCTAAGCACCTCGTGGCCGTCTGCGTCGTCAAGCTGCATTCCGACTTCCATCTGGACCCAAAGCATGATGGTCTCGGCATCCCCTGGGATTGGCTCGGGGATCGACCAGACGATCCCATAGCCGTCCCAATCCGCCAACAGTGCCGTCCTGCCATCACTGGTGCAGGAGACGTCAACCACGGCATGTTGAAATTGACAGCGTGGCCCCACGCGTCTCTGAAGCGAGACATCCCAGAGTTGGGCTCCAACCCGGCTTCCCGTAATCACTCGATGATTGTCGGTGAACACGGCCGTCAGGACCTCGTGATCGTGCGTCAATCTCATCCGCGACGCACCGGTATCGGCATCCCAGACCCGCGCGGTTCGGTCGTCACTGGCAGTCACCATCAGGT
>JBJHCD010000139.1:0-9500 GCA_050485845.1 Pirellulaceae bacterium
ATTTAGGACTACTGAAGACACGTTACGACCCGTGCAACTCCGGTTGCACCACACATATCGACACTCGTGGAGAATTGAGGCCCAAGGGTCGAGCCACCTCGGGATTGCGCGAAGGGAGAACAAAAAACATGTTGACGATTTGGGGACGAAAACAACGATTCTGCGATGGGGTATCTCGACGCGGTTTTCTCAAAATCGGTGGGCTCGCCCTGGGGAGCCTCGGATCGATGAGTCTGGCCGATATTCTGCAGGCCCAAGCGGCTTCAGGCTCCCGATCTTCGCACAAGGCGGTAATCAACATCTTCCTCGCCGGAGGTCCTCCCCACCAAGACATGTGGGACATCAAAACCGAGGCGCCGGTCGAGATTCGGGGAGAGTTCAAGCCGATTTCGACGCAGGTTCCGGGTATTCAGATCGGGGAGTGTTTTCCGAAAATCGCCGGCATGATGGAGAAGTTCGCCGCGATCCGATCGGTGGTCGGTTGCGTCGATGCCCACGACGCCTTTCAGTGCCTTTCCGGCTGGCGACCCAATGATCTCAGTTCCGTCGGCGGAGCCCCCAGCCTGGGCTCCGCTGTCGCTCGGATCAAGGGGCCCGTCGATATCTCCGTCCCTCCCACGGTCGGTTTGGCGGAGAAAACAACCCACCTCCCCTGGTCGGATTCCGGCCGAGCAGGATTCCTGGGAGATGCCTACAAGCCGTTCAAGCCCAATGGCGAAATGATGGCCGACTTGACACTAAACGGCATCACGCTGGACCGACTCCAAGATCGCAAGTCGCTACTGACGAGCCTCAGTGATGTCCAGCGGAGGGCCGAACGGAGCCGTGGGGGAATGAGCCCCTTTGCCGAAGAGGCATTCGGCGTTCTCACCTCGAGCAAGCTGGTTGACGCGCTGGACCTGAGCCAGGAAGACCCTCGGATCATCGAGCGTTACGGAGATGGCAAGCCCTATCAGTACCAGTACGACGGTTCCCCGACCTGCAACGACCACCTCTTGATCGCTCGGCGCTTGGTCGAGGCTGGAGTTCGCTCGGTCACCCTCTCCTACGGGCGTTGGGACAGTCACGGCAAGAACTTCGATCTGGTTCGCGATCATGGGACCAAGCTGGATCAATGTCTCACCGCACTCATCGAAGACCTCGATCAACGTGGGATGCTGAACGACGTGACCGTCCTGGTTTGGGGTGAGTTTGGTCGAACTCCCAAGATCAATCCTCAAGCAGGTCGAGACCACTGGCCTCGCGTCAGCTGTGCCCTGATGGCCGGAGGGGGGATGAAGACCGGGCAAGTCATCGGCGCCACCAACCGGTTGGGGGAATACGCAACAGAACGGCCCGTGCACCTCCAGGAAGTTCTGGCCACCGTCTATCACAATCTGGGGATCAATCCGATGTCGACGACCTTGACCGACCCCACCGGCCGTCCCCAGTATTTACTGGACCACCGGGAACCGATCCGGGAATTGGTCTAGGAAGCCGAGCGACCAATGGTGCCAATGGCGCTGCTCAGACAACGGCTTGGCCCGCGACCCGATCTTGTTCGGCTCGCGGCCATGCCGCTGAATCGGCTTGGTCCCTCGGTTATTTGATCGCTATTCGATCGAGTTCAGGTAGGCCAGCAAGTCGGCCATGGCGGCAACGTCGAGTTCTCGTTCCAAGCCTTCGGGCATGAACGAGACGCCGGTACTGCGAATTGCCTCGATGTTGACGCGGAGAACGTCTTCCGATGTCCCGTCGGCTTTTCGGATCGTCAGGCTGTTGGCTGTTTCCGCGGCAATCATGCCCGTCAGCGTCCGGCCATCATCCCGGATCACGACATAGTTCAGATACTGCGGCTTGACTTCACGATTCGGGTCCAGCGTGTTGAGCAGCACGGCCGCCAAACCTCGGTCTCGTATCGCCTTCAAGTCGGCGCCAATCGACTCGCCATAACCTTCCAGTTGGTGGCACGCCGCGCAGACTCGGCGAAATTGCTGACGTCCTCGAGCGACATCGCCCTGGAGTTCCAGGGCTCCCTGATACGCATCCACCACGTCTTGCCTTCCGGCCAGGGCGGATCCCGAAAGCAACTCCGCCGCCCGGTTTCGGATCCGCTCGTCCTCGTGCTGCTCGAGCAGCGCTACGCGGGCCGCGTCGACGTCCGCTCGGGCCACCCGCTCGTCTTCCACCGCGTCCAGAAACTGGTGAATCCAGTTGGATCGCGCGAACAACGTTTCCAGCGACGTGGCTCGCAATTGGGGTGTTTGGCTCGGCCAGGCATCCAGGATCAAGTGAGCGACGTCCGGGTCGCGGTAACGCGCCAGTGCCTCCAAGGCGGCGACTTGGACCGGCTGCGGCTGATACGATTCCAGAAGCTCGGCCAACAAATCGCGAATCGTCTCCAGCGGCGCGGTGCTCAGCAGCTGAATCGCGGCCACGCGTCGGGGCACCCGCTGACGCTCGCTACCTGCCGTTGATCGCGCCTCGGACAAGATCTCGGTAATGATTCGCTGGGCCTTTCCCGATTCCGAACGCCCGAGCACCTCGCGGAGATTCGGCTGCTGGGAGACCATGTTCCGAATGAGTCGCTCTGACAAACTCTTGTCCGTTTCCTGCTCGGATAGTTGCTCGACCCCTTTCAGCAGCAGTTCCAGTTCTTCCTGTTGATCGGCGGCGCCGATTTGCGTGGCCAGGGCTTCCGCCATGGCCATGATATGGGGAAGCGTTCGCTGCTCCGGATCGGACAGGAGTCGAGCGACAAAGGGACCGCGGCGCTGTCCGACGGAGCTAAGGATTGCCAATTGCATCCAGGGATCGGCGCCGTCGCCGGTAGCCAGCCGAGCGAGAGCCCGGTCCGTGGCATCCGAGTTATCAAGGTTATCCGAGTTGTCGGAGATCTCAGAGACTTCCGCGTCCCTCGAGCCATCTGTATCACCAAAGTCCTCTGCGCCACCAGAGGCATTTGCGCCATCCGACCGGTTGCGGGCGATAAATTCTCCCAAGGTAAAGGCAGCCTGATACCGCACGCGAACATCCTCGTCATGGCTCAGCCGCAACACGGCCTGGTGAATTCCCGAGTGGTCGGTGTGGGACTCTGCCAATAACATGCCATGGATGCGTGCCTCGGGTTGTGGATCCTCCATCGCCGCCAAGACCTGTTCCGGCTGCAAGGCCCCCAATCCCTGCAGGGAGTATCGAGCCATGGTCCGAGCCAGTGGCGAGTCGGATTCGGACGCCAACTTCCTCAGCGGGGCCAGAGCTTTCGGGTCTTGTCTTTCGTAAATCAGGCGCGAAGCCGTGTCTCGATGCCAAGCGTTGGCATGTTCATAGAAGGGGACCAGTTCAGCCGAGCTAAGATCTCCGAGACGGGGAGGAGCCGAGTATTGAAATCCCTCCGGAGCGATGCGGTAAATGCGTCCCTTGTCGAAACCGGCCCGAGTGTCCATGTGTTTCAGGATTTGGGGAGCCAGAAACGCGGCTCCTTCGATCAGCTCCCGGTACATGTCCATGACATACAGCGTACCGTCCGGAGCGTTGGCGAACTGTACCGGTCGAAACCAGTTGTCCGACGATGCGAGAAACTCGGCCTCCTCGTCCGCACGATGTGCCGTCAAGCCGACGCCATCCGGTTCAACGCGTGCTCGATAGACCAGGTTGTTCGCCACCTCACCGACCAAGAGATTTCCTCGAAATTCCGCCGGCCAGGCATCGCCCCGATAAACGGTCAGCCCAGTGGCCCCGGTGAAGAATCCGGAAGCCTGGCCCCCTTCGTCCGATCCGGGGATCGCACCTTCGCTCCGCAAGCGGGTCCTCAGCACCCGCCATGGCTCGACTTCGCTGATCCGCATCAACTTGGTGTATTTTCCGTCGGGGGCGATATTGATCGCCGCTGGTCGAGCCTGCAGGTAAGGATTACGAGCCAGGTAACGTCCGTCGTACATGATCAAGTGTGCCGGTTCGCTGTTTCCACAGACGAAGACTCGGAGGTTCCAGTCATCCAGACTAATGCCGTGCTGACCGCCGCCACTGGTCGGAGCAATGGTCATGCGGTGGGGCTCGAGCAACAAGTGCCGGCCTCGAACGTTGATGGGAGCGGACTCGTGTGCCGCTCCCGCCTCGGAAGTTTCCGACTTCACGTCGGACGAAGGAGATGAGGTAGTCGAAGTCTCCGAACCGCGAGCACGCTTCAGATCCTCCTCTTCCGCCACCACGATTTCACCCCCATTCAAGCCCGTCGGGATGTGGAAGCGATTGTCGATTCGCCACTGGAAGGAATTCAGCATCCCCTCGCCCGCGGCGTCTTGGCCAAAGCCGGTGTACAGACGAAGCCGGAGGTCGGCTTTCCCATCACCCGTCGTGTCGCGGCAGTAGAGCAAATCGGGTGCAACGCCGACCAACACGCCACCCTTCCAACAGGCAACGGCCGTCGGATAGTCCAACTCGTCGACAAACACCGTCGCTCGATCGAACTTCCCGTCACCACTGGTGTCTTCCAACCGCTTGATCGCTCCCTTTCCATGGGGCTCCGCGCTGGCATACTGGTTGTACTCGGGAAGCTCGACAATGTACGCTCGGCCATACTCGTCAAATGACATCGCCATGGGGGAGCGGATCAAAGGTTCGGACGCGACCAACTCCATTTGAAAGCCGTCACGAAGTTGGATGGCCCGAAGCGAATCCTCGGGAGACTTGGGAGGGATTCGAGGCAGCTCGTCGGAATAATCGGGCTCCTCCTTAGATTCAGATTTCGACTCCGTCTCGGTTCCCGAATCGGGCACGCACCCAGACTCACACCCAGACTCAGCCTCAGATTTGGGCGGAGTCTCCGTCTCAGACTCGATCTCGAAAACAGGGACCTTCGACTCTTGATTCCCATTTTTCCCTTCATTCAGCTCGTCAAACAACCGTGAAAGCTCGACGCAAACCAACAGCGCCATGGCTCCCCCTCGAGCATCTTTGCCGAAGATCGCGGGGCGGTCGAAGTAATCTTGCAGTGTCAGCTGCTTACCGGTCCCGGTGCAAACGCCTGACAAATTTCCGTCATCGGCGATTCGGACGGTAATGGCGTCCCAGGCTCTCCGAACGACCGGCTCAAACTCTTCCCGGTCCAGCCAGTTGTGTCGAATTCCCTGAGACATGGCCCAGGCGATCATCGAAGTGCAGGAGAGTTCCGGATAGCTTTCCGGGTGATCGATCACCTGATGCCAAACTCCGTCTTCTCCTTGATGCTTGGCCAAGGCCCGCATGTGAGCCCGGAAGTTATTCAGTAGCGTGGCTCGATACGGATGTTCCTCGGGAAACTCGCGAAGAGTCAGGGCCACTCCCAAGGCGGGAAAACCGTTCCCACGCCCCCAGGCAGCTTCGCAGAGCGGGGAATGCCGGTAGAGTCCATCGTCGCGGAGGACCAGTTTTCGCATGAACTCCAAGTGGGCCCGGCAGGCTTCCCAATACCGTGGGTCGCCCGTCAAGCTGCCGGCCTGGGCCAGGATGGGAGCCCCCATGAAGACCGAATCGCTCATTTCCAGATGGTGGGGCATCGTTTCCCGCGGTTTCCCCTCGTCGTCCAGCCCCTGGTCGGAGGCGAGCCGGGTCAATGCGATCAGCCGATCTCGGGCATCCCCCTCGCTGCGCTTGGCTAGTTCACTGAATATCAGGTGGCCGGAGAGGGCGCTGCCGGAATCGGCCTTCGGTACCTGGTTCCCTTCCACGTAGGGTGCCACGATTTGCTCGACATCGCGGCGATGAGACTCGTCCCCGTCCAGCTCCCCAAGCTCCAAGCGGCCCACCAGGGCCATCGCGGGAATGTACTGAACCGATGGAAGCTCGTGGCCGTACACGCGAGCCAAAAGCCGAGCGGTCTCGAGCGGCGTTCGGGCGAGGCGATGAGCCTTCTCATTCGGGTCCAACTCGCTGGGAGCCTCGTCTTGAGCCGGCGCGACCCAGGTTGACCGGAAAGCGGGAGAGACAAGGAGAATGAGGGCCAATGGAACGGCGAGCACGAACAAGAAGGAAGGGCTCCGTCGCGTCATCCGCGGGGCTCCTGTCTGAAGGCGGGATGTGGGGGGGATGAGGGAGATTGGGTGCGGAATGCAGGCTCCGGACTCTGTCGAACCCATGGGCCGGGTGATTGGCCGAATGAGTTGCCGAATGAGTTGCCGGGTGAGTTGCCGGGTGAGTTGCCGGGTGATCGCTGGATCACCGATTCAGTTTAGACCAGAATAGTACGGCCGAACACCAGAGTCCAATCACCCCCTGGGAAGCCGAGCGTGCTCATGAGTTTCTTCCGCCTTATTTCGACGATCTGCCCGTGCCGGCTACTATTTGCCTTGGTCCTGCTGATGGGAGGAGCCTCCGCCGAAGGCGCCGCTTTGCGAGCCGGCGCGGCCAAGGTCGACATCACGAATCATGAGGATGGTCCGGTCAACGACCCTTTGTATGTCAAGGCCTTGGTACTGGAGCAGGGGAGGACCTTGGCGGTCCTGATCACGGTCGATGCGGTGGCCATCGGCGAAATCGGCCCGATTCCAAATGACTACCTGGAAAAACTGCGGGAAAGATTGCAAGTGCAGTTGCAGATTCCGCCGGCCCATGTGCTGGTGAACGCGAGCCATTGTCATGGCAACGTCTGCCGAGATGTCGGCGAAAAGACGTTCGAGGCGGTGGAGCAGGCGATGCAGCGTCTGACGCCGGTGCGGGTCGGCGTGGGAAAAGGGCATGAAGATCGAGTTCAAGAGAATCGGCGATTGAAGCTCCAAAACGGGTGGGAGGTGGACGTGCGCCACGCCTACTCCCTCCCCGCCAACAAAGAGGTCGTCGCCGTCGGACCGATCGATCCCGAGATCGGCGTATTGCGACTGGTTCGTGAGGATGGCAGCACGCTGGCCATTGTGTACAACTTTGCCTGTCACCCGATTCAAGGCGTCCCTGGGGGAGCGAATACCGCTGACTTCACCGGCTTCGCATCGCAAGTGATCGAAGACAACCTGAGCGACGACACGATCGCCCTCTTCATTCAGGGGTGTGGCGGCGACATTAATCCCGTCTTGTATAAGGACGTCCATCTCCCTCGCCATGCCGAACCACTGGGAAACAAGCTGGGGCTGAGTACCTTGAAGGCGATCCGGCGTATCGAGTGCCGGGAAGATAGCCGGCTTCAGGTTCGACGAGAGATGGTCGAGCTTCCGCGAGCCAAATTCGCGGAACGAATCGCGGCCATGGAGGCCGAACAGGCGGATCTGGTTCGCTCGCTCCGAGGCACCAGTCTCAATCTCGAGACGTTCCTTCCCTTGATCGTCAAATACCGGTTGTCCCCGGACTTTCCTTCCCATGCCTCCCATCGCTACCTGCACGATGACGCCTTGGGGAGATCCGAGTTCCGGGATCTCGACGAGGAAAATCGTCGTCATCTTCAGCAGTACATCCAGAACATCCACACCATGGAAGAGCTGACTCGGCTCCAAACCAACCTCAACCTGCTCGAGCGACACGAGGCCCGCCGTATGGCCTCCGGCCAAGAGACGTTGGATGTCGAGGTATTGGGAATTCGAATCGGGGAATTCCTGCTGGTCAGTTTTCCGGGAGAGTTGACCGTCGAAATCGGCCTGAACATCAAACGTGCCTCGCCTCACGCGCACACCTTCGTCGCGGCCTATAGCAATGGGTACATCTATTACGCTCCCACCGCCGAACAATTGCGGAATGTCGGTCGAGCGCAGGAAGATAGCGATTGCCTACTGGCCCCTGAATGGCAAGCCATTTTTGAGGCTCGAGTGGCCCAGATCCTGCGAGGACTGTGAACCGAGAGTAATGTACTGGGAGTTGCGTACCGAGAGCTGTGAATCGGAGTTATGCACCGAGAGTTATGAATCGGAGTTGTGAATCGGAGTTGTGAATCGTCAGTGGGAAGCGAGTCCGTCGATGATATCGCGAAATCGAGCTTCCTCGACCTGGAGGGCCTTGGGGAGTTCCATGAGTTCTTGCAGGCGTTCCTCGGATAAATCACCGTTCGCCGTGGCCACGGCGAAGGCACCACGGATGATCCACGCCTTCTCGTCGTCGGTCCGACGACCCGCGATGGCTCGAGCGTACAAGGCGGCCGATGTCCCGGCCCGTCGAGCCTGCTCGGCCTCGTGCAGGATCTGCTCTTCCGTCAGTTCTTCTTCCCCCAACCTCCGATAGAACTGCTGAATCACCTCGACCTCTTCCTCCTCGATGACATCATCGGCCAGCATGGTCAGCACCATGACTCGCTTCACATCCCCCGCAAACTCCCGCACTCGCTCCCGCTCGTAGTCCTCCTTGCCCAACTGCATCGACTGAAGCGGAAGGTCTTCACGGCAACTCAAACACCGAATATGCTCGCTGACCAAATCCAAGGGAACGAGAGGAATAAAGTAGATGGTGAGGAATCGGCGAACTCGCTTATGCTGACAAGGATGCTCATTCTCGCACCTGGGGCAGTAGAACTCTCCCACGCCCTTCGTGTAGGTAATGTTCATTTCACCAATCAAAATCATCCGTTCTATCTCCCGTCACATTCCGTCATATTTCTTGATGTTCCGGCTGCGTTTTTTCAAGTAGTTCGAAATCCTTCCAACCCGTGGTGCATCACCACTTTCCACGGCCCGGATTTACTCGGCAACCGCAACCCAGTTCTCACCGCAACCCAGTTCTCACCGCAACCCAGTTCTCACCGCAACACAGTCCTCAGCGACACATATGGTCGAGTGCTTGCAGGGCAATTCTCCAGTGGGGGCGAGTCTCACAAAACGTCTGCCACCATTCCCAGGCGATTTCCGACTGATGGTCGGTCAACCGGGGAACATGCCAGCGCTCCATGGCTCGGTCCAGCGTTGCTTCGTCGAACCGAGCCAACTCGACATAATCCGCCGCCATCAGTGCGGCGGGAACCAGGGCAATGGCCGCCAGGTCATGGAGCCGGTCGGGATCGATCGCCTCACTGTACCCCGGTATCTCCTGATTCAATTGAGCGATCAACCAGGCCAAACGCAACATCTCCGGCAACTCGGGATCCGGATGATACAGCACCCCCTCGAGTCGCACACTATCGTAGAGCAGATGTGCCTCGCCTCCCCCTCCCAGGAGCGGATGGACCAAGATGACGTCAACGCGCGGCACGAGTAATTCCGGGTCCACTCGGGTAGCCATCTGGCGGAGGAGCCCGGGGCCTCGAGCCTCCCACTGCAGTCGCATGGGTGCCGCGCGTAACTCGAGTTCCTGCTCAAGTTGCGGCTGAACCTGGACCACGGCGGCATCGAGAGCGTTCAGGGCCTGTTCCATCTCCTCCAGCCGTTCAGCCCGGGGCAATCCAACCGTGGCCTGGAGTGCCTGTTGGGCGAGCTGCCGACTGGAGGTGACGCGGGGACTGAGTCCATGCAGGTGCCGCCATGCCGTTTCCGGGTCTCCACCACTCGCCTCAATCCGCGACTGGAGGATGTCGGACGGGGGACGGAGCGTTTCGAGCCACGACGAGTCGGTCAGGCGGCGGCGACGACGAATGG
>JBJHCD010000140.1:0-9471 GCA_050485845.1 Pirellulaceae bacterium
CGAACCGGGCCGCGCATGGGGACCGCATTTTGGGCAACCCCTACAGGGTTGAGGAATTAATGTCGCGACCGTACCCAGGGTGCGCTCCGCGACCCTGGGCTTTGATGGGCAACCCCTACAGGGTTGTAGGGACGGGTGCCGGGATGAGTACGCCCGCGAAAACGCTCGTTCAGCGTTGGCCTGCCCATTGAACATAAAGCCCTTCGTACTCCCGAACAACCTTCTGAAGATCAAAATGCTCTTCCACTCGACGACGCCCTCCCCTCCCCATCGCCCTCGCTCGCCCGGGATCGTCCAACATCGCCAACAACGCCGCCGCCATCGCCTCGGGAGCCTCCGCCGGTACCAAAAAACCGGTCTCCCCCTCGGCCACCACCTCACCATTTCCTCCCACTCGAGTTGCCACGATCGGCAACCCCGTCGCCATCGCTTCCAAGAGAGTCAACGACAGCCCTTCCTTCACCGACGAAAGGACAAAAAACTCCGCCTCCCCCAACAACTCATGAACGTCCCGCCGGTACCCGAGAAACCTCACATGCTCCCGCAACTGAAGCTCGTCACAAAGCAATTCAATATCCGCTCGATGAGGCCCGTCGCCCACAACATCCAAGACAAAATTCGGCTCCCGATCCGCCACCAGCCGAACCGCACGCATCAACGTCTATTGATCCTTGGTGGGATAAATTAGACGAGCGACATGAATCTCCGGACGAACTCGACCGATCGGCGGACGCTCAACTTCAGGAAAACTGGCCAAGTCAATTCCGTTGCGAATCAGATGCACTTTGCCGGCGGGCACCTTTTCGATCATCCGAGCCACATCGGCGGCGTCACCCGAGACAGGAACAATCACGTCACTCAACCAAGACGCGAATCGATTCTGAAAGACCTTCTTCTTGTCATGCGGATAGTTACGTCCATGCTTCGTGTGGAGGACCACCAGAACTCGAGCCAGCCTCGCCGCAATCGAACCGATCAGATGGGGCGCGGGATTGTGCGTGTGAAGAACGTCCGGTCGAAGCTCTCGAAGCCTGCGGCGCAGGGCCCAGGACGCTCGCCAAGTTCCCTGCCCCAGCACCCCGAGACTTTCCACGGGAATGCCCAACTCCCGAAAGGAGCCCTCCATTGCCCCAATCTCGCCCAGACAGAGAATGCGAATATCGAATCGGTCGCGGTCCGCATAACGGACCAGATCGTACACCACCTTTTCCAAACCGCCGATATTCAGCGTGGAAACCAAGTGAATCACCCGTAACCGATCGGAATCGGTCTCCCCAGCGGCCGATATGGAACGGGGGCCGGATACCTCGCCAAGTTCAGCGGTCATCAGCGGACTTTCAGCTTTACGACACGGGAACTTCCGTCCGCTCCCGCTGGTTGTTATGCAGCACAAGCACCGAGTCGGCCAGCGGATCATGAGACAACTCGGCGGGAATCCGGGGCCGGAACAATTTGTTCAACACTCGCGAGGCAAAATCGGACGGACCGCTCGGGAGCCAGAAAAAACGACAGACGCTGTAGACTTTCCGGCGGAAAGCCCAGTTCTTCATGAACTGCTCGTTAAAGAACTTGTACCCCCAGCGCTGAAGAAACAACTCATGCGACTGATTAATCAGCTTTTCATCCCAGCGAAAGAAGAAGAACTTCAAATCCCGCCAGGTGGGACGTTCATGAATGTTATCGAAATGCACAATCGCCTTGGGATCCGACCAGATATCGATTCCCATCTTGCTGAGCTGAATCCCAATATCGACATGCTCGCGAACCACCATGTTCGGCAGATCCAATTGCCTCAACACTTCCGTTTCGGCGAAAAACGTATGCAGTTCAAAGAAGTCGATCGTGTGCGGCTCCTGGGGCAACTCCTCCGGGGCCGCTCGGCGAAACGGCTTGTAGTCAAACACGTATGTCTGGCCGTTGACCTCAACGCTCCGCAGTTCAGCATGGGAAACGTGATTGCGAACAGGGATCTTGCGCGGGTCGATATCGAGCCCTTCGCGTTCCAGTGTTAGTGGAAGAATCACGCGGGCCCCCTGGGAGGCATGCTGCAACATCTGCGTCAGCCACCCCGGCATGACATAGGTGTCGTTGTCGACCCAGGCAACATACGGCGTGGTGATCTTGGGAAGATACTCTCGGAACGCGGCCATCGGGATGGTGCGACCGCAGGGAACGATATCGAGCGGAATGTCCTTGGCGAGCTGGCGGATCATGGCGAGCTGGCCGGGAGAATAGCCGAAGTCGAGATAGACCAGGCGAATCGGTTCCGGAGTGTTTTCCAGAATGGATCGGGTACACGCGATAACACTGGAAAAACGGTCACGAGGGACGACAACGACGGTTACTTGTGCAGACATCTTCCAATCCTTCTCGCAGATTAGTCCGCCGATGGAGAGAGTTCCGACGCGTTGCCGGGAGCCGCTCCCACGGTCTTGGTGGTCTCACATTGTATAGTGAAGGGATCAAAGGATTGTACCCGCCTTCCCCCCACAAGGTGCCGATAGAGGGCTAGGTACCGCTGGGCATACAGTTCGGCGGGATACTCGGCCCGAGCGATCTCGTAAGCCGTTCGGGCCAATTGACCTCGGAGGGTTTCGTCTTGGACCAATTGCCGGAGGGCGTCGGCCAGCTGATCGGGATGTTCGGGAGGAACCAGCAGACCTGTCTTCTCATGGCGAACCATGTCGGGGACGCCGCCAGTTTGCGTCGCGACGACGGGCAACCCGGTGGCCATCGCCTCGGCCACGACCAACCCAAAGGCCTCTTGGCGCGGGGCATGCACGAAGATGTCCATGGCACTAAACCAGCGGGGAACATCTCGTTGGAAGCCGACCAGCGAGATCAGCTCCGGCCGATCCATGTCGCGAGCCAACTGTTCCATCTGCTGCCGCTGGGAGTCCAGTCCACTTCCCACCACCACCAGACGGACATTCCGCTGAGGCACCAAGCGGATCAGCTGCTGAAAAGAGCGGATCACCAAGTCGATCCCCTTCTCTTCTCCGAAATGTCCCACGGCCCCGATCAACAACGTCGAATCGTCACACCCCAACTCGGCTCGCAAGGAAGCTCGAGCATTCCGGTCCGGGTGAAATCGGCTGGTATCGATACCGAAGGGGATCCGAACGACCTTGGAGGCCCGTACATGGTTTTCGGCCAGATAGTGCTGTCGCCGTTCAACCGACCCGACCACGATGGCGTGGCATGCCAAACCAGCCAGGGCGTTGCGAAGCCGATCGCGGCGCCGAGCGGTCTCGAAGCCGAGGGAGCGATGAAAGGTCATGATTACTTTGGTTCGCGGTCGAGCCAACCGCACCAGCGCGGCATAAAGCTGGCTGGCGGCGTCATGGGCGTGAATCAGCTCGATTCTCTGGTCACGGCAGTAGGCCCTGAGCCGTCGAATTGCGGACAGGTCGGCAAGCCCACTGCGTGACAATTCGACGTGCCCGGCAAACTCCTGTTCGACCAGTTCAGGCTCACACCCCAACGAATCAAGGCATCCGACGTGCGAGGCGACTGCTGTTTCATGATGCCGAGCCACCAAGGTCCGGATCGCTTCTCGGCGACCACCCGGCTCCAGGGAAATAGCGAGGTGCAAGATATTCACGCGATACTACCATTTACATTTCGTAGCCGCCTACAGTTGATCAATTGACCAATCGACGCGTAACTCCTTCTAGAGGCCGACAAACAGACTTCTACTGAAATCGATGACGCACATCCTCAATAAGCGACATTCGTTCACTACGACTAAGAACCATGTAAGCGAACGCCACAACATTAATCAAGACAAATACGCTACTGGCGCAAACCAATCCCAACCACGTCTTAACAGGTGCTACCGATATCACCAACGCCGTGAATCCGAATGGAACACTGGCGGACAGCAGAACCGGCTTAACAACCTCCCGACAAAATTGACACAGCGAAATCCCAACCAACCGGCATCCGAACGACAACACGAACACCCCACTAAACCACGTTCGGCCAAATGCAATTCCCGCGCACATCCCCGACACACCCCACCATTGAGAAAGCACCGCGCCACCACCTAATCCGACAATTCCTTCGGCGATACCACGCCAGGCAAGCGCGCGATGCTTTGCCATCCCTTGAATCGTTCCTTTCGACATTTCTGCAGACATCGGAAGCAGCTCTCCCGTAGCCAGGATCATGAGAGGTAACCAAGCTTCGCGAAACGATTCATTTATCCAGAGCTCGAGAAGTACCCCGCCGAATAAAGCAAACAACTGGAAGAACATCACGGTAATCGCCACGCATATAACACCACCCTTAACAAAGAGCTTGCGCTGTCGAGCGTCGTCACCTTCGGCAAACAGTTTCGACGTGAGCGGAACCATAACTCCCACGCTGGACGACAGAACCATCGACGAATAAACAACGAGCCGTCTTGCCACAGAAAACATTGCCACTGACACTAACCCAAGCGAAACTCCGACAACAACCGGAGCAAGCTGCCTGCCCGCTGTCGCAGCAATTGACACCATTGAATTCCAGATTCCATAGTTCGCCAATTCAAGAACATTCGCCCAGCGAAACAAACGAGGCGACAACCGCACAAACGGCGTCTGCCAAAGACACAGACACAATTTCGTTACCCCAACACCAACAGTAGTCGCGAGCGTAACCAAAGCTAAACCAACAAGTCCGCCACCTTTCGACACTACCAACGCGGAACCAATACCCTGAAAGGCCGCCGCTGGAATATCCACCATGTTCAACAAATCGAATCTTTGGTAGCCCCACAACATTGCGTCAAATACGCGACAAACCAAAAACACTGCGAGATGCACTCCCACCACAATCATCGCCAATTGAGCACTCTCTATATCTCCTGCAGGAACCTCGAACAACATAGGCAGGGCCAACGCCATACACACCGACAACGCAAATGCGAAGCCCCCGAGCAACGATAGCATTCCCGTCGCCGCATTCACAGTATACAAAATCCCGTCATGCTCACTCCTAGCACCATAAAACGCCACAAAACGTCCCACAGCACCGCGAAACCCAAAATCCAATCTCCCCATATAACCCGTCAATGACCCAATAAGCACCCACAAGCCATAGACGGAATCACCAAGATTCCGAATAAGAAACGGTGCAAGCAAAAACCCCACGACCACATCAACGGCTACACCCGCCCAATTCCATGTAACGTTCTTCGCAACGCGCCTGCGGATTACGGAAGAAGGCTCTCGATTCTCGCTGGGACCCTGACCATCACAACTCCCTAGCCTAGATTTATCTGTTGGGGCTGCGGATATCATCTACAACAACCTTCAAAAGAATGCTCACCGAAATCCTAACTTTATGTACAAATACACGACGACGATGAAACCAACGCTTGCCACAATTATTCGAGCAATCTCAGCAGCATTGATCCCGACGCGCAATCGCCATCCTGCCAACGCTAAATTCGATTGATAGGCAGCAACTATTCCAAGCATTAGATACGTCGTGGCAGTGTAGGCGCGGGACAACGACATTAGAGAGACCACAAACCCTGCCAATGCCGCCATCACAAAGGGACACATCGCCGAAAGCTGCCTGCTGCCTGTAAGCATTTCAAATACGCGTCGTCTCGTATTTACCTCCCATAGCACTCGACCCGTGAACCAGAAGCATGAAAAGAACACTGTTCCCCCCAGAAAACCCAACTCAGCATAACAGTGCACGAAAGAATTATGCGCGACCAGACCAGCATGGCTGGCATACTGCCGAAAGCCGACCCCAAAGACCGGGTTCGCCCGCAGCATCTGCAAACCCTGTGACCACAATTCAATCCGACTTTCTCCGGTACCACCGGTCATCGCCCCGGCAAGATCAGTCTGCCGACCTCCGAATACACCAATCACCACGGGAATCAGAAGGGCCACTAACACAATGCTTTTCTTAATTCCGTATCGACTACAAAAGAGACTTGCCACCGAGACAACCATTGCAAGGAAACCGCCACGTGACTGGGTGAGCATTAGTACATACCCCAGAAAAACCAAGGGGATAGCCCAAGCAAATCGAAAGACACGCCACTTTAAGTCAAATATCCCCATTGCACAAAACACCATTCCCACAACCACAATTGACGACAAGTCGTTTGGATCATTAAATATCCCTGTACCACGTAGTCGCGTGATCCTAACCCGTTCACCCGTCTCCGAGTCGTAGTCCCAGTCCTGCAGCGACTCAAGCGCAGGTATCTCGACTATTCCGACAAAATGCCCTATGGAAAAACATGACAACAAAACCGTAAATACTGCAATCCAATAGAAAAATGCTCGCAATCGGCTTTCGGTGTCAACCACACTTAGCAGTAACACGTAGTACAACACGGTCTTAATGTAGTCGGTTGTATAAGTTCGCGTGCTCCAGAGATCGAGCCGCGAGAAATGGGACATGGCCACCGCTACGATCATTGCCAGCACGGTAACCGTGATGGGCTGCCGCCGGAGGCGTTGCGGCTGCAGGTTCTCGATGATCTTCGGAGAGGACACAATCAGGCAACTGAGAATAAGGTAGTTATAGATCGGCAGGCCGATGAGCGCCGGAACTAACTCCGCCGGACGGAGAAACAGTGTTGCCGTGACCAGAACAAAGAGAACGTACTCCACCCGAGGCCTGCATCAAGCTAAGTTGTCATGTGGCGGCATCGACTCGGCGCCCCTCCGAGCCATCTCCGCCACGAAAATTAACGGGGGAAATGCCGCGCGACGGCCGACGAGCGGCGGTAGGGAGAAGTACGGTCCCCCTCCTCGACCTGGCTTCGGTCACGAGTCGATCCATCTCGCTGCCTGGCCGATAACGCCGACACCACTTCGGGAGTCGCCGCGTCGCTCTCTTGGCCAGAATCCTGCAGATCCCGTTCACCCTGGCTGCACGGAGGGCCATCCGAAGGTTCCGCCGGTTCACGGGCGACTCCCAGCCACTGGCGAAATAAAACGGACCGAATGCAAAGCAGACGACCGGCCGTGCAAGCGATGATCTTCAGGTCCAAGGCGAGACTCCCATCCGCGATGTACCGCAAGTCCAAGTCCAGTTTCTTACGGACACTCTCCAAGTCCGTATCGGCGGGCAAGTTCACCTGAGCCAACCCCGTAACTCCGGGCAGCACCGACAAACGCTCCAAATACCCGGGCAACGACTCCGCCAACATGCCGGTGAACTCGGGTCTCTCGGGACGGGGCCCAACCAAGGCCATCTCACCCCGCAAGACATTCCATAGCTGTGGTAACTCATCTATGTGAGTTGCTCTCAGTATCCGACCAACCCAAGTAATCCGAGGATCCCGCAAGCTGGTTGTCCAGACTGCTCCCGTTCCAACCTCCGCGTCAACTCGCATCGTCCGAACCTTGATCAATTCAAAGCGACGCCCATGAAGGCCAACTCGGGTCTGGCGGTAAAGAGCCGGGCCTCGCGAGGTGAGCCGCACCAACAGCATCACAAATCCAACCACGGGCAGGACGAGGAGAGCCAAGATCAAGGCCACCCACCACTGCCACGCCGCCGCCCGCTGGAAATAATTTGAGACCGAAATCTCCAACTGACAAGCGGTCCACTGACCTTTCCGCATTTTCGGGATCTCACCATGTTCCGGCGAAGTCTTACCATTGGTTCCGCTAACCTTCCCATCCATGCAAGCACTCTCCTCCCCGGCCGGAAAAGGACCCACCCGGCCTGACGGTTGACTGATCGATGTTTCCATAACTTCGTGATCCCCCATGCTGAAGCTGACGGAAAACCCGGCGAACCACCCCCCCGCTGACGATCGAGCAACGACGAGCCAAGATGAGAATCTAAACAAGCCCAAGGACTGGCACCCCATGGCCACGATCCTCGCCCCGAAGTATTCACCTAAGGTCACAGTGCTCTGGAACGGTTCGCCCTTCGACTGTCATTGATAGCGCGGCAAGCCCGCCGATGCAAGCCACACCCCTCTCATGCTAGATCCCGTCCAGAAAATCCGCCGCCAACAGTTCGCGAAGCTTTCCCCCATTCTCCCGCAAGAACCGCTCCACGGCGTCCTCTCCATTTCCACTGTGATCTTCACCAGCCCCGTCCAGCAACCCGCCCAGAACGTCGTCGCCGCCATTGACTGCTGATCCACGCATGACTGTGGCGAACTGCAACTTCACAAGCCCCAAGTCTCCTCCCAGCGTCCAACGAGGATTCGTGGGGGCCACCCATGTGCCGTCGCGGCGGATCCAAGCGTAGTAGATTCGCACCACTTGTCGCCCCAAGTCCCTGGCCTGAAACGTCGCCTCCAACAGTGGCAATTTCTTACCATCCGACAACTCGACCTCTTTCAGCTTGGAGGGGCTAAGCATCTCGTACTGCGTGCTGGGGAGACAAACCTCGGGCGAGTGGGAAACCAAAGGCCCTGAGGGCCCCAGCAGCACAGTCATCGTCAAGCGGTCTCCAGTCGCATCGTCCCCATAGGTTCGGTTGACGTGACTGGGACACTGCAGGATGGCCAAAGTACGTTCCGTCAGCGGCTGATCCTCGAGCATCCGCCAACCACCCAGATCCAAGGGCAACCCTTCCACGCCAGGTGTCGCCCGCTTGATGAAAGCCTGCTCCTCCTCCAGTCGCCCCCCCTTGCCCTGAATTCGGGCCGTGGCCACGGCCAACAGCACAATCACAATAACCGCCAAATCAACTTTCCAGAGTCGCATTTCCAATCCCCAAGAGATAATCGCAAGGCCGTCCCGCCATGCGACTTTCACGAGCACGAGGCAACAAGCTTCGGATTTCCGAGTCAACTTGGCCTGGAAACATTATCGTTATCGCCCCGCATTAGTACTCACTCCCCCCGCCGCCAGTGGGTCCCACGCGACACTCCCCGATCGATTATTTCCATAGGCTCCGGTCCCAAATGACGCCAGTCCAAAGGGCACTCAGTGACCCTAAGACGAGGCGGGTTACCGATGAAAAGCCGGCGTGTATTCGTTCGAGGGGGAATAGCGTCCAACTACGTGAATCGAACAGAACCGGTTCAGCGGCAATACGATACCGGCGGACCCAAGTTTCACTCTTGCCCCTCAACCAGCCCCCCATACTTCTCCAGCAATCGGGCGAAGTATTCGTCCTCCGCCGGCGTCAATAATTCATTCTCAATTCCGCCCGCCATGGCGGCACGAAGCGCCTCGCCGGCCTGCTCCGAATTCCCCAGCTTCTCCTCGGCCACGGCCAGATGGAACTGATACCGAGCATTCCCGGGCGAGGAATCGACCAACTCACGCATCACGTCACGGGCTTCGGCATACTGGCCGACACCTAGCAAAACCAGAGCATAGCTATCCTTAACTTCACTAGAATCCGGGGCGTAGCTCTTCAATTTTCGGATCATCGCCAACGCTTCCTCCTGACGTTCAGGGATCGCCGCCAACATGATCGCCAGGTTATTCAGCGACGGAAGATGCTCGGGCCGAATCGCCAGAACCGACTCGTATACAT
>JBJHCD010000141.1:0-1384 GCA_050485845.1 Pirellulaceae bacterium
GCCGAGGAGGAGGGTTGGCCCGCGTCGAGGGGAAGGTTCGACTCCTGGAAGGATTGGCCATGCCTCGCGAGGAAGACGAGTTTCGGCTGTCACTCTACAGTTCCATGACCACCTGGATTGATATCGACCAGTTGCTCGAGGTCTTCGGACTCCATCGGTCTCGACTCGCCGATTCCGAATGCGTGGATGACGCGGTTCGCGAGTTAAGCCGTCGAGTGCCGACGTATGTGACGCTGAAGGAAGTCAAAAAACGCTGGGGACAGGGACAGGAAGACGTCTTTCCCGTGGCCCAATTCGAAAAGCTGTGGGGCGACATGACGATGCTGCCGGAAGTCGCATGCCGGTATTTTCTGACGCCCGTTCTCCGCGGACAGCAGCTCAAGCAACCCTCGCAGCTCGATGGATGGCTGCGTGACGGGTCCGCCGCTCAGATTGCCTCGCTCTGCACATGGGGCTCCAATTGACTTTCGCCGAGTGGTCGGCTCGCCCGCGAGCCAATGGTCGGGGCTGGTCCGGGCCCGGCGATCGGGCGTGCTCGAATGCGAAAGGTCATCGGCCGAGAAGCGGAGAGGATTCCGGCTGAGGAAAAGGGTATTGATCCGAGGCCGGCGGCTTTGAGTTACCTTGGCCGGCACGATACTCCGCCAAGGTTTGTTGAGTGGGTTGGTGGCTGGGATCTTCATGGAGGGCCGTTTGCAACCAGGCGACCCCTTCCCGCTCGAGGCCGAGTTCCAGGAGGATTTTTCCCGCCTCCCAGCGTAAGTCGGGGGCCTGCGTGCTGGTCAGTAGTTCTCGCATGATGTCGGAAAGACGGCCGAATTGTGCATGGAGCTGCTGAGACGTCTCGTGATGGTACCGCGATTGTTCCAGGTCTCCCAAATGGGCATGGACTCTCCCCAGTTGATGGTGAGCCGCGGCGTCTGTCGGCTGCAGGGCGATGGCTTCCTCCAGCATCGTTTGGGCCTCGGGGAACTCCCGGCGCTGCATGGCAATTTGCCCCAGTTCCGTCAAGACCTCGGCTCGCTGCTCGGGAAGAAGCTCCCAGTTCCCCGACAAAATCGCCTGATAGCGACGTTCCGCTTCGGATGGATCTTCGGTAATCCGCCGGTAACACTTGGCTGCTCCCAGTGCGGAAAGGAGGTCGGAGGGATCGTTCGTCAAGCATTGCTCGAACAACGGAAGCGCGGCCGCATTCTCATGAAGCTCCAGCAGACACTGGGCCAATTGCCGCCGCGCCTCGGCATGATTCGGCTCGATTTCGAGAATGGTTCGGTACTCGGCCGCCGCCGCTCTCCAGCGAAGGATGCGTTCCCAAACATCAGCCCTCCACATTCGAGCTTGCACGTCTTGAGGTCGCCATTCGATCCAGAAATCGAGGCAGACC
>JBJHCD010000141.1:1394-9467 GCA_050485845.1 Pirellulaceae bacterium
GACCAGCGCGTCCCCGAGACGGTAGAGCCGCAACAGTCCCTGCGAATGTGCCGCGAAGAACTCGAGGGCCTGTTCGTCGCTGGCTCCGGAACCGAGAAGTTCCTGCAAGTATTCGTCGGCGAATTCCACATTCCCAGACTGCAGTTCCGCGAGAATTCGCTGGTGCCGAAGGTCCTCTCGATTCCAGCCTCGTTGTTCCGCTTGCGACAGGTAGTGAGACGCTTCTCGGAAATTTCCCAACTGCCGGTGGACTCGCCCGAGCAGGAAAAGAATTTCCGGGCGTTCAGGTTGATGTCGTTCGGCCCGCAGGAGAATCGACAGTGCCTCGCTCGGGCCATTCTGGCGAAGGGTTTGACGAGCTTGCTGAATCTGCCACGTCACCAGGGACCAACGCCAATTGAGCCCAGCGACCAGCAGGGCGATGACGAGAAACGCGCCGAGGAGAAGGAAACGTCGAATGGAATGGGGGCGAATGGGGGACGGGGGCGAGGATGGGGGGAGAGTTCCCGTCGCGTCGGATCGTGGAGATCGTTTCACCACCCTCGCTCCCAAAGTGCCCCCCATGATCCCTCGAAGGGGTCGATTGCTGCCGGGAAAATTCCTGGTGGCAAGCGATTTTGTCGAGTTGCCGCAGCGATAATCGCAGTGATAGTTACGGTAAGTCGGTTACTGGAGGTTGAAATCGAAATTATTGCCGGAGCCCGATGAACTGACGTCCGCTTCGAGTCCACTACTGTCCGCCTTGGCATACTTGGCGGGTAGTGTCGAGCGGCCCGACCGAACTCCCGTGCGGCCCACCTCTTGTCCCATCATGCGGGTCAGCTCCATCATCCGCTCCTCTTCACTCATTGTCTCGCCTTCCTCACCCAGCATGTCGCCTCCATCGCCGAGGCTGATCGAGACTTTGCTCTTACCGGGAACGACTCCCTTTCTGGTTCCCGTGCTCAGGGTGAATTTCCCCTGATCATCGGTTACCGCCGTGGCGACGGGGCCCTTTTGAGGAACGAATGTGACAGCAGCGCCGGCCACCGGCCCCCCCTGATAGGTGACGGATCCCGTGGCGGGGACCAGTTTGACGCCGCTCCGATCACCACATCCGACAAGCAACGTCACACCCAGCACGGCGCAATAGGTGGAGAGTGCCGTGAAACGTCTCATGCATTCATTCTCCCGTGAAACAGTCATCCATCATGAAGCAATTGCCGAACCCAACACTGGGTGAGGTCTCACCCCAACGATTCTCGAGATTCCCTGGTATTCACCGATCCGGCGGCTGACCCCCGAGCACCCCCACAGCCAGCGGCGGGAAACGGATGTTCCCGCCGCTGGCTGCTCCCACGGGGTTCTCACTCAAGTCCGCGGCAAACGGTTGGAATCTCTCATCCCGTTGGCGGAGCGGACGGCGAGGGCGTGCTCGGAAACCTATGGGGCTTCAGGAGGATGGACGCATTCATCCATCACCCGCGTCCCGTCAAATTTGGCCGGCGGCGGCTTTCGGCCGATCGGCGAGCCTCAGTTCTCGAAAATCTGGGAAGGGGGCGTCAGACCGATGTCACTGGAAGTCGCTGACGACGTTTCCGTCCGCTCGGCCACCCAGCCATTGGTACGTCTGGTGGTTGATGGTTTCAGCAAGAAACTGGACAGAACCGTCGACAAACAGGAATTGGGCCCCGCCGGGATGATACGACTTGAATCCCCAGGCGAAATTCCAATTCGAGTTGGCTCGACAGTCCGGATGTGTCACTCGGCTCAGGGGGGCCATGTCACAGGTGGTCATGTTGTTGATGGGGACCACCGTCGAGGCGTGAGCGTTGTTCATCCCGTCGTAGTGATAGAAGCCCCATTGCCGGTGACTCTGGCAGTTCGACAACGCCTCGCCGACATGAATCGTGTTGGAAGTTCCATCCCGGACATCGGAGAAATTGATCGGAACGGCTCGACCCCACAAACCTCGGGAAAACATCCCCGAAAGCTCGGCCTTCGTGTTGGCGTCCCCGTGCGTGGCGTTGTTGGGGAGAGGTTCCATGAACTGTTGCCAAACATTGCAGGCACCATTGGACGATGGGGTGGACTGGGATCCGAGTGACCCGGTGTAGCTCCCCTGGAAGCGGGAAATTCCCCCCGAATCAACATGCATGGGTGAGACATCCGATGGACAGCGGGCGGTCGGAATCGCCGCCGAGAGTAGCGGTCGCCCATCGGCAAGAATGTGATCCGCGGGATTGATCTTCGTCCAGTCGATCATGTCGAACAGGGAATTCTGCTCGAGAAAAGGGAGAATCCGAGCCTGCCAGCTGAGCTTGTAATGCTCCTGCTCGGCCCATCCCCCGACTCCCCCCATGGGAAATGTTCGGTAGGTGTCGTGGTAGTTGTGCAGAGCCAACCCGTATTGCTTCAGGTTGTTGCTGCACTGCATGCGCCGAGCTGCTTCGCGGGCCGCTTGGACGGCCGGGAGGAGCAAGGAGACCAGAACGCCGATGATCGCGATCACAACCAGTAGTTCCACCAAGGTGAAACCGACTTGCTGCTTCCTTCGAGACAAACTCATGGCAAAGCCTCGCTTCAGAAAAAAAATGAGAAGAAAACGGAATCCATGACGCGACGGACCGCCTAGCGAGGAATGGTTCCCCCCTATCCCGCGCCGAGCGGAGTTTAATCTCGCTTTGGTCTTCTGTCAAATTTTTTTTCTAGCGGAAGCGATACCAACGAGTGGATGCCGTCCTGGCTGCGTTGGGGGGGCATGAAAGTGACCGTGAGGCTCGCTCCGCACCACCGAATGACCAGTAACCAGTAACCAGTAACCAGTAACCAGTAACCAGTAACTAATGACTAATGACTAATGACCCTTGAGACATGAAATCGGCCGAGACCCTCGCTCCGCGCCACTCCCCAGTCTTCTCATGATTCAGACTGTTGGACGGAACGGGCCTATCCGCAATGACGTTGCCCGCTCGGAGAGACCGAGCATTGCTGATTGACTTGGTTCCAGGGCATGCGAGCCAGCATCATGGCCATGCCGCAGGTATCGGTGATCCCGGCAAACATCAACCCCGCCCCGACAAAGGCGGAGAGGCCGAGAAAGGCGGGATGCACGAAGTATCCCAGGATAACGCCCAGCAACACGAGAGCCCCCGCGACAATCCGGACTTGCCGCTCCAGGGAGATCGCCTTCTGGCCACGCACGACCGGCAGACCGGCGGCGTCCCAGGCCTGTGTTCCTCCCTCGACATTGACCGCCGCAACACCCACCGCCTCGATCTGTTCACAGGCTTGCCGAGCCCGATTGCCGGATCGACAGATCACATACAGCGGTTCGCCTCCCGATTCGGGACGTCCGCGTTTGAATTCCTGAGGGTCGAGTCGGTCGAGGGGCACGTTCCTGGCGAAATCGACATGCACCTCCCGGAACTCCACCGGCGTCCGGACATCCAGCAGTTCCACCTCTTTCCCCGACGCTCGCATCTCGGCCAACTCTTGTGGTGAAATCGTCGCGACCATTTTGGCACCTCTCCTTCTGCTTTTTCTGAGTCAAGGACCAACCCGCTGGCTGGCACGTCTGTTAAAATATATATCGGAATGTGTCGATATGTCAATTAGTCGAAGGGGAGGAATTTCCTGAGATCACTGGAACGAGCGGATTACTCGGGGTTTCGCAGCAGAGTGACGTCGGACATTTGGTATTCGATGTACAAGTGATGGCGGGCGGCCAGCCACTGCCAGGTTGCTGGTGCATAGAAGCAAAGGTGCGTGGGGTCGCGACGATAGTGCCACGCCGCGAATTCGTCAGGTGACTCAGGCACCTGCTTCGTCATGACCCCCAACCACCCGGGGCGTGAAACCAGGCCGACCAGCGACGCCCAGTCCCGGCCGGGGGCCCGAAAATGCTCCACCACTTCCGAACAAGTCACAAAGTCGTAGGTCCTCTGTAGGACCCCGCTGTCCGGGGCGTAGTGAGGATCGTAGATCGACATCTTCATTCCCTGCTCCCGCAGCATGACGGAAAGCGTGGGACCAGGGCCGCTGCCGAAGTCCAGTCCCGACATGCCCGGGCTCAGGCGGGCTAGAAGCGGATCCATCAGGTGAGCGAGATGACGGCGGTAACGCTCGTCCGTGGGTGAATTCTGGTGCAGGTCATACTCCGCCCGCTCCCGCTCGGGACTGGGATGACTTGCCGGGTCCAAAAAGACCAGGTGACAATCGTCACAGCGAAAGTAGGCCCGTCCTTTCCCTTCCCAGAACAGTCTCCCCCGAGATTCGCAAAGTGGGCAGTGCATTCAGGGAACCCTCCAAAACAGATTCCCGCTGGGATCGTTGTCCCATTTGTTTTCCGTGAATTCCTACTACTTCCCGGCCAAGTCCACCCATGGGGCTCGAACCGCGCGTCAAGCCTGTTACACTGGGTAGTCTGTCGCGGCGCGGATGGGGCGCTCACGACCACCACCCCGCCGCTCGGGAAACACTTTGACTATCGCGTTGAGGAATTACAACATGCTATCGTCCAACTCGGCAACTCCCTCCGGAACACTAGAACAGCGACCGATGCATCGTCGTCAGTTCGTCCGTTGGTCCGCACTCGCCGCGACGGCCTTCGCCACTTCGACCTCCTTGACGACTCGTTCCAGTTCCGCCGCCGCCCTGGCCGCTCACGAACTTCCCAAGCTCCCTTATGCCTACGACGCGCTGGAGCCCCATATCGATGCCAGGACGATGGAGATCCACCATTCTCGACATCATCAGGCGTATGTGACCAATTTGAACAATGCCCTGGCCGATCACTCCAACCTCGCGGGCATGTCGCTCGAGCAGCTCATTCGAGGGATCGACTCGGTTCCCGAATCCATTCGTACCGCCGTCCGAAACAACGGTGGAGGCCACATCAACCACAATCTGTTTTGGGAGATTATGGCGCCTAACAAAGGGGGAGAGCCGCGAGGAAACGTGGCCGAGGCGATTCAGGCCAAATTTGGGGACTGGGATCAGTTCAAGCAGCTCTTCTCCCAGGCCGCGATGACTCGATTCGGTAGCGGTTGGGCGTGGCTCGTAGTTGGTTCCAATGGTTTGGAGGTCATGAGCACCGCGAACCAGGATAGTCCACTGATGGAGGGACTCACTCCCATCCTGGGCCTCGATGTCTGGGAGCATGCCTATTACCTCCATTATCAGAACCGTCGAGCTGACTATGTGGAGGCTTGGTGGAATCTGGTTAACTGGGAAAAGGTCGACGATCTCTACAAGAAGGCATCCTGAGAAGTCGTCCGGGAATCCCTGAATGTGACTCGCGCATCGTTCTTCGAGCGGCCTGCTCGCTAACCGAAGATCGGCCGGGCTCCCCTGCGAGCCAATGGTCCCGAGGGTCTGGCCCCGAAGGCTTGGCCCTGAACTGGGCGAGCCGGGCTGCGTGAGACGGATCACTGGGAGCGGGGGCAACCGCACAGTTGCCCCCGCTTTTCGTGTTCTTCTCCCATTCTTATCGGTTCTTCATCAAGGTGCGGGTTTATGTTGCGGCTTTTCTCGGTGACGCTCGGATCGGTCCTGGTTGGATGGATGGTCATGGGGGCCTGCAGCGTGGCTTCCGCCGAAGGGGAGGAACCTGCCGGCTGGGTCAACCAGCGACTGCGTGGTTCGCCCGAACCGCCGCTTCCCTACACGGTCGAGCCCCGGTTCACGAACATCGAGTGGAAATCGCCGCTCTACGTCATTCCGGAGCCGGCAACCAATCAGCTTTGGGTCGTCCTTCAAGGGGGAGAACGGGATCGTCCGAGCCAAATCCTGGGAATCGATAATGATCCCGATGTCGAGGAGACTCGGTTGGTACTGGAATGGCCCGAGCGGTTGATCTACGGGTTGACGTTTGCTCCCGATTACGAGCAATCCCGCCATGTCTACGTGTTCACCAATGGCCCCACGCCGGAGCGTGAACGGACGAATCGGGTTTCACGATTTCTCGTGGAGGACGACGCGGGGTCCCGAATCGACCTTGAGAGCGAGCTTCCCATAATCTCCTGGCGTTCGATGGGCCATGACGGCGGTGACCTGGCCTTCGGGCTCGACGGCATGCTGTACATCACCTCGGGGGATGGAACATCCGATTCTGATGTCTGGAACAGCGGGCAGGATGTTACCAACCTGTTGGCAACGCTGATTCGGATTGACGTGCGAGAGGCGACGGCCGATCAGCCCTATCAGGTTCCTCCGGACAATCCGCTGCTGCATATCCCCGAGGCGCGCCCGGAGATCTTCGCCTATGGATTTCGGAACCCGTGGCGCATGTCCATCGATCCCCACATGGGCTACATCTGGGTGGGGAACAACGGGCAGGACCTCTGGGAAACGGCCCATTTGGTTCAGCCCGGAGATAACTATGGCTGGAGCGTTTTTGAGGGGAGTCATCCCTTCTATCTCCAACGCCGCCGAGGGCCGACACCGATCGTTCCACCGACGATCGAACATCATCACGTCGAGGCCCGGTCATTGACCGGCGGGGTCGTCTATTACGGCGATCGCTTCCCGGAACTGACCGGTGCCTACATCTACGGAGACTATGGCACGGGAAAGATCTGGGGTGTCCGGCATCGTGACGGCGAGGTGACGTGGCAGCGGGAGTTGGCCGACACAACGCTGCAAATTGCCGCCTTTCGCATCGACCAGCAGGGAGAACTTCTGATCGTCGACCATGGGGGAGGAATCTACCGCCTGATCGCTCGTGACGAGCCCGAACCGACGCTCGAATTTCCGACGCTTCTCAGCGAGACAGGCCTCTTTCTCGATACCGCCACTCATGAAGTCCATCCGGGATTGATTCCTTATCAAGTGAATACTCCGGGGTGGATGGACGGAGCCCAGGCGGACCGCTACATCGGGCTCCCCGCCGGGACCACGATTCAGTTTCGGGCGAATCGAGCGTTGACGCTACCGGATGACTCCGTGATCCTGCAAACCCTTTGGTTCGACGCAACCGATGGTTCCCACGATTCCCCTCGGCGACTCGAGTCACGCATTCTCCTCCGCCAGGCGGGAGAATGGGCCGGTTACTCCTACCGCTGGCGGGAAGACCAGAGCGACGCGGAGCTGGTCCCACGCGAGGGGCAAGATCTTGTCCTCTCGGTTCGCGGGCTTGCGGACCTCCCGAGTGACGACAGCGCCGCCGATTCGGCCGACTCCCACGATACGACTCAGGAACCCACGGGGCCCTCTTCACCCGTTCAACCGGCCGATCCCCATGCCGGTTTGGGAGCCACACGCGCGGGAGTGACTTCGGCGGAAGCAAATACGGCGGGAGATTCTTCTTCAGGCCAGGCTTCCCTGGAGGGGATGTCACTCGGCGCTGCCGGACAGGCGTGGCGGATACCGAGCCGGACGGAATGTCTCACCTGCCATTCCCGAGCGGTCGGTTTTGTCTTGGGGCTGAGTCGGTTGCAGTTGGACCGGAACATCTTCACGGAAGAAGATGCTCGGAATCAACTTGTCGCGTGGAAGGACGACGGAGTCTTGACGGAATTGCCGGACAAGTTCTCTCCGGCCGAGCGTCAGATGGTATCCCCGTATGACTCGAGCCAGGACCTCGACCTTCGCGCTCGGTCTTATCTGCATGCCAATTGTTCCATGTGCCATGTGGAGGCGGGGGGAGGGAACGCCCAGATGGAACTCGAGTTTTCTCGAACGCCCGAACAAATGCGGTTGCTCGGCGTGCGCCCGCAACACGACACCTTCCACCTTCCGAATGCCATGCTGGTCGCCCCTGGCGCGGCGGACCGTTCCGTGCTACTCCATCGGCTACAGCAGCGTGGACGTGGACAAATGCCGCCGCTCGGGACGCTCCAAGTCGATGCCGCCGCCGTGGAATTGCTTCATCAGTGGATCGAGCAGATGCCGCCGATCGACATGATTGTGCGGCATTGGACCATGGCGGATCTGGTTGATGACCTGGAGGAATTGGAATCGGGGCGATCTTTCGAACAGGGACGAGATGCCTTTCAGATGACAGGTTGCCGCCAGTGCCATCATTTCGATGGTGATGGAGGAACCGTGGGGCCGAACCTGAATCAAGTGGCCGAGCGATTAACGCCGGAAAAG
>JBJHCD010000142.1:0-9464 GCA_050485845.1 Pirellulaceae bacterium
GCTACGAGATGGGCTGCCTTTGTGTCCGATCGTGCCGCTGGTGGTTTATCATGGCGAACGGAGTTGGACCGGGGCGCGGAGCTTGGCGGAATTGGTCGGGGCGCCGAGCGGCCTGGACGAATATCAGGTCGATTTTCGCTTTCCGCTGCTGGACCTCAGCCAACTGACCGATGAGGCGATTGCCGGTGAGCCGATTTTGCGAAGCACGTTGCGACTGCTAAAATACAGCCGGAGCGACCGCCTGCCCAGAATGCTCGGCGAGATCCTGCAGCTGATCGCTCAGTCGGTTCCCGAAGGTCGTTTACCTCAGTGGCTCCAGGCCGTATCGGGCACGTCTCCGCAGCCGCGATGCCTGACGGCAACGCAATCCGGCACTCCCATTTTGCCCGCCTATCGCGGTAAGTCCGGAAGTACCGGGCCCTGGGTAAACCTCAGAGCACTCCCGCCCCATCCCTGACGGGAAGTGCCGGCACCAAGGGACAAACACAAAACCTGACCGGATTACCTCGCGTGACGCTCCCGATCACGAGAGTTCGCCGCTCACGGCCCTGTCGTCCAGCAACTCATTCTTCCGAGCCGCGGGCAAGTCGGCTCGAGTCGCTGGGGAACCGTCAGACTCCAACGGCTCGATCACGGCCGCCCGAGAGACCAAAGGCCAGAGCCAGAGGCGGCGGCGAGTCGGGCGGGGAGCCACCTCGTCCAGAACCGTCGGAACCAATGGCCCAGGAATGCTCCCCGCCGAAGGACGAACGGCCAGCGTCCGCATGGCCAGGGGAGCCGCCGAGCGTATTCGTTGCGGTACCCCCGGAAGTAGAAGCAATGCAAGTGCCCGAACAACGGACGACAAGACGAACAGAGTAAAATAAGCTCGAACCCCATCCCCCAGATACGACATGGCCAGCGCGCCCAGCAACGCTCCACCCACCATCGCCGCCGAGTTGCCGACGTTGTACCAGGTCATCACCTGCACTCGGTGCTCTCGTGGAACTGTCTCGAAAAACAAAAGGAAGACGGCCAGTTCATAGGCGGCCCAAATCATGCCGGCAGCTAGCTGCATCCCCAAGAGGTATGCGAACGAGTCCGATATCAGCCAGAGCGAGGAGACCGGAATGATCCCGACTCCCCCAATCCACAGCAGCCTCGTCGCTCCCGCTCGCTTCGCGAAACGACCTAGCCAAGGAAGTGTGAGGATCTTCCCCAAAAAAGCAGCACTCAACAGCATGGTGTACTGAGTATACGTCAGCTCGAGCTTACTGAGCATGAAGGGAGTGAAGTAGGGGCCCGCCAAGTAAACGCCAACCTGGACCCCCATCAAGTAGATCACCAGGCGCAAGCCGGGGCCCTGCTGAACGAGCTTCCCCCCTGCCGTCCGAGGGTTCGACAACTCGGTGGGGTTCCCCGTGGGCCAAGTCGGCTTGGTCTCGCTCTGCCGCGATAGCAGGTAGGCAGAGAGTAGCCGGGCCGCCGCGGCGATGGCAAACGTGACCGCGAACATGCTCCGGAGACCCTCCGAGGTGGTTCCACAACGAAGCAGCAGTCCCCCCAGCATCAAACCGGCCAGTGTACTGACCTGGCTGATTCGCACTCGCCCAGCAAAGAAGGATGCCCGCATCGACCGTGGTACCAAATGCTCCACCCAAGTGTTCCAGGCCGGACCGGTTGCCAAGCCTGCTCCCCAGTAAAGCGAGGCGGCGACGAAGATCCACCAGTCTGACCAGGTGCTGTTCCAGGCGATCAGGGACATGGCCACCAGACTGAATGCCTGGCAGATGGCACAGGCGACCACCCAGCGACGATAGGTCCCGATCTGCCGCATTCCCCAAGGAGAAATGGTCTGCAGCAAGCTGCCGATCATCAGTGGCACCGTGGCCACCAGTCCAGCGGCTACTTCTCCCAGACCGACGGCCAGCACAAAAGCCGGGACATAGGTTTCACCCATGCCCACCATGATGCTGAAGGATGCGCCGTCTCCCATGATGGCGCGAAGATTTCGGCGGAGTTGCTGTTTTGAGTCGGTGGGCAAGGGGGGCGAGACCAGGGATACGAGTGAGCGTGAAAGAAGCGTCATCGAATCGCAGTCCTTTGCGATCAAGGCAGCTTGAAGTCCGTCACCGTGATGACCAGGCTGCCTCGAATCCGACAATCATACTCATCTGGAGCGTTTGCCATATAGGCCGATTTTTTTGGGGCCACCTTTGGTTCACTTCCACCTCAATTCCGACATATTCCTCGGCGGAAAACAGCTTCCGCAGACTCGTCGCCAACCCATCCGCCCGCCCCAGGTAGGGATAATTCCGCCGGACACTCAGTTCGGGCCTCAGCCGCCTCATCTCCAACTGCCAGGCTCGACAGAGCCGCAGTTCTCCTGGACGGCTCGGATCGTACAGCAATCCGATGTCGGCACGCCGGACCTCCCCCCTCCAAATTGGAGTAAAGCTGTGGATCGAAAGGTGGATGGTCCGCTGACCGGCCCGAGCCTGATCGGTAACCTGCTGACGCACGGCGTCGCGATAGGGAGTGTAGTAGGTACGTAGGATGTCCCCCCGCACGCTCCTGTCCAGCGAACGAGTCACCGATGAAAAGAGACGCGGGTGGTGGGGAGACCGATTCAGCTCGACCAGGAGCCGAGTGACCGTGGCCGCGTGAAGGGGGGCCTGAAAGTGGCGAGCGAAACGCCTCGCCAACTCGAGCGCCCCCAGGTCGAATCCCTCGTGACTCTCCAGCCGCCGCTGGGATCCGGCAAACAGCGACCGGTAGCGGGGAGGAACGCGATTCCCGCCATGTTCGCAGGTCACCAGCAGCCGATCCGCGGAGCCCTGCCGGTCATTGGGCATGTAGAAGTTCCCCACGGGCCAGGCAATCCGCAAGCTGGGCGAACAGCTTCTCCAAGCCGGCCCGGCTGACATCGTTTCCGAGCCGGCGCAGCATCCGCCGAGCTAGCGGTCCCTCTCGCAAAATCACCTCGGCCGGTTGCCGCAATTCACTCGGAATTCCCGAGCCCCCGGTCAGGCGGTACCGCTCCTTCCAGAAGTCCCCCAGAGTGGGCTCGGCGTCGCGAGGTGCTTGACCAAGCTGGGCGAGTCCCAGTAGCGAAAGCAACTCCAGATCCTCGATCGGCGTCTCCTCGGCTGTCACCACGGCCCGCTTCAGGAGGAGTGCCAACCGGTCGGTGGGAAAGGCCTGTTGACTTCGGAGGTCCGAGAACCGCTCAGCCACCAAATCGCGGAGCAGATCGACCACGAGAGCGCAGATCGCCAGATCGGCGGTTGGGGATTCCTGGACGTCGAGAAGACGAATCTCGATGGTCTGTCGCGAAAACTTGGCGATGGCACCCCGGGCATTGAGCCACTCGTGCCTCAGCACCCCATCGGGATCTTGAGGAGCCACATCGCGATACATCCGATCGAGAATGCGAGACTGATATTCATCAAAGGTAAAGACCGGCTCGGGAATGACCTCCCCCGTGATGGAGGGAATTCGCCGAGCGTTTCCCATGTAGACGTGCAGTCGATGATCCAGGTGAGCCTGCCGTCGGCCATCACAAAACGGCGAACTGGCACTCAGCGCCGGCAGTAGCGGCAAGACCAGGCGGATGGCGGCATGTAGACGCCCAAATTCCACTTCATCCGCGAAAGGAAGGTTCAAGTGGACGCTCTGGAGATTCGCCCAGCCATGGCCTCGACAATCAAAAACGCGGTCGAATGCCTCATAGACTTCTCGAAAATCGTGGGGCCACAATTCCATTTCCTGGTCGGGATCCATCCAGGGATGCATCGCCGTGGGGAGCAGCCGGGCTTGGAAGGGAGCGAGCAGGGCCAGGACATCGGCAACCTGCTGCTGGAACATCGATGCCAGTCCCTCCAGCGAGTCGGCTGGTCCATTGGTTTTCAACTCCACCACATGCCGGACCAATTCGTTCGACCACCGGGCCGCTCCACGTTCGACTTCCCCCTCACAGTCCGCCGCGTCAATTGGACGGCCCAACGCGGCCGAAAGAAGCTGATCGGCAATGGGCAGCACATTCAGATGCTGGTCGACGATCATGTATTCGAGTTCCACGCCGAACCCTTCGAACAGTCCACGAGCACCAAGTTGGAAGTCGGGGGAATTCATACCCGGGAAATCCCCGACTTACGCTGCTCGATCCGACGCAAGAAGACATACATGATCTTCCGATAGAGATCTTCGTGCAGCACGGCATCTTCAAACCCGGCGTCGATATTGGGATTGTCGTTGACTTCGATCACATGAAAATCCCCATTGGACTGCTTGATGTCGACTCCGTAGAGTCCATCTCCGATCAGATTCGCCGCCCGGAGTGCGGCCTTTACCATCTTCTTGGGAGCCAATTCGATCGGCATCGTCTCCGACTTACCGTAACGACCTGGGCCGGTGCGGTCCTGGCGAATTATCTGCCAGTGTCGCGGCGCCATGTAGTACTTGCAGGCATAGATCGGCTGGCGGTCGAGAATGCCGATCCGCCAGTCAAAGGTGGTTGGAACAAACTCCTGGGCAATGACCAGTTCGGACTGCTCGAGAAACTCAGCCAACCGCTCCGCCAACTCCAGCTCGTCATTGACCTTGATGACCCCCTGGGAAAAGGAACTGTCCGGCTTCTTGAGCACACAGGGAAATCCGAGCATCGGGGCAATCTGGTCGATATTGTCGCGATGGACCACCAGCGTCTTGGGGGTGGGAATCTTGTTGCGCCCGAGAAGCTCGGCGAGGTAGACCTTGTTGGTGCATTTCACGATGGACGCGGGGTCGTCGATGACCACCAGCCCCTCACCGGCCGCTCGGCGAGCGAACCGGTAGGTGTGATGGTTGACCGCGGTCGTTTCACGAATGAACAAGGCATCGAACTCGGCAATCCGAGCGAAATCGTCTCGTTCAATCAGCTCGGCATTCAGTCCGATTTCCTCGGCGGCCCGAATGAATTTTTTCAAGGCCTTCGGGTCCGAGGGAGAGTCCGGATCGGCCGGATTATGGAGAATGGCCAAGTCATAGCGCGAAGCGGCCCGCTTGGGAACGTTGGCTCGACGCCCCGCGAAGTGTTCCGTCGCGGCCTGAATGACAAAGGACCAATGGGATTCGGGGACGGCCGATGCCGGGATGGTCGAGACGCTTCGGAGCTGCCAGCCGTTCTTTTCGTCTCGCGTAAAGGAAGCTCGCAGCAACGGTGCCTGGAACTGATTGAACAAGTGACGGCAGAGTCGCTCGTAACGCTGGGCCATGTTCCTGCCGAAGTAGATGCTCAGCGTAAACTTGTCCGACTTGATCCGCGACAAGCTCTTGGCGATCAGCTCCTCAAGTTCCTCCGAAGCCAGTCGCAGCATGGTGCGGGACTTCAGGTCCTGAATCGCCGTAATGCCGGGCAAGGGCTTGTGCCCTCGAGCTTCCGCCAACAGGGAGACATAGTAACCCGTGCTCTGGTAGCGGTAGGAGCGGCAGAGGTTGAAGACCTTGGCCCCCCGCATTTCAAGGTATTCGGGGCGAGTCAAATAGGCACGAGCGTCGACAGTCTCGACATTCTCAATGCGAAAGGGCCAGTCCTTGGGACTGTTGGCAACGACGAGAATTGACACTCCGTGACCTCGTCAGATTTTTCGTGGGGCGTCCTTGGGACGAATTATCAGCAAGTTAGCGTCGTAGGTCAAAACACCAAGCAGAATGGCACAGATCACTCGGTCCAGTTCAATCTCATAGTAATGGTCCCGTCCATGGGGGTTGGCCAACAATGGGTCGGCGACAAAGACCCGACGGGTAATCTTATCGTATCCACATAGAACGACGAAGTGGCCCGTCGAGTACCCACGGACGTCGTCTTCCTCGCAATCGGGGCCGAATTCTCGCGCCGATTGATAGAGATACGTGGCGCTCAATCCCGTCAAGATAGGATGTCCCCGAGTGAGGTATTTTCTCAGGAGATTCCCATGCAGATCGGTCATGCGGATCTCGCCACCCAAACGCAGGTACTCCAAATAGGCCTCGCTGGCTACCTTCAGCTTGGCATTCGGTTTGGCCTCCATTTGGGCCACCAGCCGTTCCGAAAGGTCGGGGCCATCGGGCCGGAACCAAGTGGGGTCAAAGACCCGGAGGTTGTAAGTATACATGCGAGCATCGAATCCTCGACGCAGAGCGTCACATCCCAGCAGGACCGCCAAGGTTCCCCCTTCATCCAGTTGGGGGCTCTGCGCGATCAGATCCTCCAGCGGAATATCCTGCCCGTAATATCGATAGACGGCATGCAGACAGGTCGGACCACAAGTCTGATTGTCCGGCTGCGGGAGGATATCCAAGTGCAATCGGGTTTCCAAAAAATCTCTCCTGTGGTGCATTCGTGAGGCATTCGTGAGGCATTCGTGAGGCATTCGTGAGGCATTCGTGAGGCAAGGGAATTGATCGTCGATCGGCTCACGAAATGGTCACGCCCGATTCGATGAAGTTTCGGCAAGCATAGGACCGGCTCGGCCTCCTCACTTCTCCTCATTCTCTCTCTTCTGCCCGTTTCAGGGATGGAGGAGAGGTGGGGACTTGGCCCGTTCGGCGTTGCCGCGCGGCGTTGTCGCAGGGGTCAGGGTCGTCGTTTTTGCCGTCGGATCAGTTGAGGAAAAACGGGCAACTTCCGAATCCTTTCGCCCACGTTCGCCCGCCAACCTCCTCGAGCGGACAGGCGGGGGTCGGGAGGATACTGATAATGGGAGGGAGAAGAAACAGGAGAATCACCGACCTCCAGAACGCGAAACTGCAAGCCGGTCATGGGGGCTCCCCCGTTATGGAACGAGACGCCGGAATAACGAAACGCATTCCAGGCGGCGTGAGTGTGCCCAAAGTAAACTCGCTGTAGCCCCGAATCGGGACCCTGCCCGACGTGATGCAGATAGTCCAATAGCTTTCGGGCCGTTCGTTCACGGGGATGGGCGAGTTGTCCCACCATCTTGTGGGCTCGCACGGCAATCGCGGCGTCATAGAGGGCATTGCTGACCGGCCCCTTCCGCTTCTCGTCGGCCCAGCGCTGACGCCGCAGGGAGAGTCCGTTGGACGTGGTTTCCCCATCCAAGACATCACCATGGAGAAAAACATCCTCTCCCCGGCGCAAATATTCGTGATGCCACTTCAAGTTGGGTAGCCGTCGAGCGAGATTTTGCAGTCGCTCCACGAACTGCGGATGGGAGTCGTGGTTCCCCAGCACGTAGTGAAACTCGCACTCGGGACGCGGCTGCACTAGCTGTTCAACCCACTCTTCCGCCGCATTGAGACTCGCCTGGAAAGAGGGGAGCGTCGACCAGCGAAAATCGAAGATGTCTCCCCCCAGCACGAAGCAACCAGCCCGCTGCAGCGCATGCTGAAGCGAGACGTGGTACATCTCCTCCCGTGATCGTTTGGAGAATAGATGCAAGTCGGAAACGAAGTAGGTCGCTTTCATGCTTCTCCGCCACTCGCCTCCCCTGTGAAAGTCACTCAATTTGGCCTCATTGAGCTTGGGGCTCGCCTGCAGGGCCGATGGGTGTCCATTAAAGAGGCGCGGATCATTAAGGAAACAAAGGAAACAACTGACGGATCGTCGTCTTTCGCGAAAGTACATGCACTTGCGCGAAAGGGGCGACGCTAAACCCTCGATGGATGCCCGGCCAATTGTGCCTGGGTTCACTTTCCAATCCCTCATCGTAACATTTTCCGTGCCGGGACAGTAAGCGAGATCGAGTTCCCATGCAGGGGATGGCGTTGCGTCGGTTTGGGGGGGTGTTTGGCGAAGCTCCCGACCGGGGGGCCCCACGATCGAAGCCCAACTCTCGCACCTCGATTCCCACGGGGCTATACTTTAGCTTGTACCGTTCAAGCCCCCCGTTGGGCTTTCCTCTATTTCGCGGCTTTGGTTCGCCGCTGTTCGTGAAATCGAAATGAGAGCATAGAGAGCAAAGAGAGCAATGAGAGTGAAGAGCACGATGACGCGTTTCGTCCTTGCAACGATTTGGATCGTTTTGCTGGGCTGGGGAGGAACTGGGTTTGGGCAAGAATGGCCCAACTGGAGGGGTCCGACCCACGATGGAGTCAGTTCAGCTCAGAATACCCCGATCGAGTGGGATCGTGAGAAGAATGTGCGGTGGAAGGTTAAACTGCCCGGCATCGGAGGCTCGACCCCCATCGTCTCGGGGGACTCGATATTCCTCACCTCAGGTGATGAAGGCCGAAACGCGGTCATTTGTCTCGACCACGATGGAAACGAGAAGTGGCGCACTCACGTGGGCCAGGAGAGTCCGGGGAAGCACAAGAAAGGGAGCGGGTCGAATCCATCTCCCGTGACCGATGGCAAGAACGTCTATGTCTATTTCAAGAGTTCCGATTTGGCCTGTCTCGACCTGGAGGGGAAAATCGTCTGGCACCACAACCTTCGTGACGAGTATGGCGAGGAGGCCTATGACGACGAAGCGCTCTGGTGGGATTTGGGGAGTTCCCCCGTGCTGGCACGGAACCTGGTGGTAGTGGCCTCCATGACCAGCGGACCCTCCTTTTTGGTTGCCTTTGATCGGCAAAGTGGCCAGCTCATTTGGAAACAGGACCGCAATCTGGATGCTCCTCGAGAATCGAATCAGTCCTATACGACCCCAGTGCCGGTCCGATTTCAGGGGCAGGACTTGCTGGTCGTGTTGGGGGCCGATCATGTGACGGCTCACGAGGTGGCAAGTGGCGAGGAAGTTTGGCGGCTGGGAGGTTTGAATCCGGGGGGACATGAATTCTTCCGGTCCATCTCTTCGCCCGTGGTTTCCGGTGACGTGGTGGTGGCCCCTTACGCTCGAGGTGAAACGTTGACGGCGGTTCGATTGGGGGGGGGCGGGCGATTGGGGGCTGACGACGTTCTCTGGAAGAGTGAGGAGATATCGTCGGATGTGCCGAGTCCCGCGGCGGCCGATGGGCGAGTCTATGTGGTTCGGGACCGAGGAGAACTGGCTTGTCTCGAGCTTCAGACGGGCAAGGTCCTCTGGCGAGGGACCTTGGAACGAAGTGGTTCCTATGCCTATAGTGCTTCGCCCATCCTGGCCGATGGGAAGATTTACGTAACGCGTGAGGATGGCCTTACCACCGTGCTTGCTCAAGGAGATCAATTCGAAGTCCTCTCCGTCAATCCGCTCGATGGATTCATCGTGGCAACTCCCGTGGTCCTTGAGGGACGCCTTCTCCTCCGCTCCGATTCGCATCTCTACTGTATTGGCGAATAAGACAGTATCGGCGACTGGGGGCGTGGATTCGGGCGAAGTCGCCACCTCTTGCGCGATGATGATGAAGATTCGGCGTTGATGATTCGATCGTGAAGTTGTCCTGCAATCGCTACCCCTAGGGAACCGAACTCGTCCAAGTTCGTTGATCCATGACCATTCGTGTCGCGCTACACCACGTAACGCATTACCGGTACGACCGGCCCATTCGGCTCGGGCCGCAGATCGTTCGTCTCCGTCCTGCTCCTC
>JBJHCD010000143.1:0-9451 GCA_050485845.1 Pirellulaceae bacterium
GCCTATGAGAGGGCCATTCGCCAGTTCCTGGCCCATTGCGAGCATTTGGGACGCGAACTACACGCGATCACTCCGAGAGACGTGGGAACGTACCTGGACAGCCTGGGCTACGCGGCTTCGAGCAAGAAACTACACCTCGCGGGGATCCGCCACTTCTTCGATGCTCTGGTGACTCGGCATGTGGTTCTGCTGAATCCCGCTGCCTCCGTGCGAGGCGAGCGACTGCAGGTGATTGAAGGGAGAACGCCGGAGATTGGCGTAGAGCAGGCACGGAAACTTCTCCACTGCATCGACACCACCCACGTCGTTGGCCTACGTGACCGTGCGATCATCGGAATTCTGATCTACACGGCGGCTCGAGTTGGGGCCGTGGCAAAGCTCCGACGCGGTGACTTCTATGATCTGGGAGACCAGTACTGCCTGCGATTCACCGAGAAAGGAGGGAAGTCTCGGGAGATCCCGGTCCGCCATGACCTGCGCCAGTTCATCGTGGACTACCTATCGGCCGGGAATCTCGAGTACGCCGAAAGTTCCCTGCCCCTCTTTCGTTCCACCGTCAGGCGGACACGGAAGCTGACTCCATCGGCCATGACCGCCGACGATATTGGGCGGATGATCAAACGCAGGCTCCGCAAAGCGGGATTGTCGTCCCGGCTCTCCGCGCATTCCTTCCGCGTCACCACCGTGACGGACCTCCTCATCCAGGGCGTCCCATTGGAGGACGTACAGAATTTGGCAGGGCATGCGGACCCACGAACGACGCGGCTCTATGACCGGCGGCAGAGGAGAGTTACAAGGAACATCGTGGAACGGATTTCGGTGTAGAAGGCCCGCGCGCGCCCGCCTGTTCATAATATCTTGCCATGTTCCGTCGTTGAGGACAGTGTTCGCTGAGCATGCGACCACATCGACTCGCCTACACTACTCCTGAAACTTGAGATATCCCTCAAGTCCGAGACCGGCGCGATACATTGGATGAATCGCGAACCAGTTTTTCTCATCGAGCGATTGGACTTCTTCCTCATTCGCTGGCCGCGCAGGATCTGAACGTCCAGACTTAATCATCAGAAATCCGGTATCGAGCAGTGCCCTCGCTAGTGACACAGGATCTTCGAAGCCGCAAGTTGCCCATTCTAGATCCGTCAGATTTAAATTGCGATCCACCAAATCCATCATCTTCATCCCAGTTTCCTGGATGAAAATGATATCAAACTCCTGCCGACCGCCCTTAAACTGTCTAAGAACAAGAGGTAGTTTCGGATACCGATGCTGGTAAAGGCTTCCGAGTTCGTCACGCCTTGTCTCGGAGAATGAACGAGTAGCCTCGTTTATTGAATTCCCTGTCACTCTATGGTCACCGTTCCTGATAGCGCGATCAACGCACATCACTGCCAGCCGTAACACCTCCCGAGGCATTCCATCCGTGTTCCGCCATAGGTACTCAAACGCCTGCTCTGGGAACAAGCGACCCCAAACACTTCGTTCAGCGACACTCAAAGCAAAACTCATTCTCTTATCTGTCATGCTCTTGACGTCCGATTTGCTCCATTCGACCTCACAAACGAATGGTGCAAACTTGTCGCGCTCATCAAGAGTGATGTCGCGGTAGATGGTCTTACGCAAAGAAACCACGAATTTGATCTTGCGTTCCCGTGACATCTTTCGAATGGACAGAAACATGGCAGCTAGAAACGCGTTTTGCAGATCGGTGCCCGTCCAATGAAGATCGAGGTCATCGATCAGCACGAAATACTCGTGATCGAGCGAACGCGGCAGTTGTTTCGCCACGCTCGAGATGAGCTGAAGCAACCTTAAGTCCTCAGAATGTGCTTTCTGGCCCTCCATGACAACCGTTGCTTTCGCATTAGCCCCACCATACCCTCCCTCAACCTCAATCGCGTCGACAAGTGCCAGCATCTTGTCGGTCATTGACAACTGTTTCCCGCTGTCATCAAGTGTAATTTTTAGCAGCTGTTCACGTTGTCGCCGATCGCGGTCTTTGAATACCGTGCTTAGCAATCTCTCAATTGCGTTGTGACTCTTGTTTTCTCGATGGAGAATTTCCGCGCACAGGACGAAGTCCCACAGCGAAGTGAAAAGCCACTGCGTTTGCGATGGACTCGACAGGAGTGGGGTTCGGGAGTCGATGTTAATTAGCGCGTTGAAGGCGAGGTCATCAGGGGCAATCTCTATCAGTCGGCTGAGATTGCCGCTCGACTTGGCATGAGCACGCACCATCTCCAGTACGGCAGATTTACCAACCCCCTTGGGACCAATGAAGACGGACGCGTTGTCCTCTCGGTTGATCGCCCGGTCAACGAAGCGTTCTCTGCCGACATAGTACTGAGACAGATTTGGGTCATCTTCTGCTACGGAAGCGTCGAGATCGGCTATTCCAAACTGCTGTCGAAATGTTAGTGGACTGGGAGCGGCCATGGTTTACTTGATCCTAGTCAGCAATGTGGCCCGAAATACGAATATGTGCGCAGTACGCCGACTGGAAGTCGGTCAGGTGCTTTCCTTACCTCGTTGCATGACATGAACATATACGCGATTGTGCGATGAATAGGGATTGGTCCAGCACCTATGGAAGCAGGGTCACTGGTTTTATCTCTATTGACGGGCTCAGTCGACGGCCAACTGAGGTCAATCCTCCTCGAACCCAAAATCCGTAAACTTCAGTGTCCGACAATTCTCGGTAACATCTCGAACAAGCTTGTCGCCCGCACCGTCAGCTAGTCGAGCTTGGATGTCGAGTGTGATCTCTACCTCAGATCCGATGAGTGCTGTTAGGTGCTGGACTACTTCTTCTGCAATTCGGCTGGCATCTCGGCCTAGGCGTTGCGGATCAACGGCGACAGACCCGTGAAAGCGGGTTGGCTTTGGAGAATCAGGTACTACGACGCGGCTATCGATGGTAGTTGTGGATGTAGGGCCATCCTGCCCAGGCGTTGGTCCCGGTCGACCGTCGGTAGTTTCCTCGTCTCTCGGGTTCGTACCGGTCCTGGACGTCACGTCGCTGGCTTGACGCTCTGCTTCAAGCTGCGCGAGCGCCGCCTCTGGTTTCACCAGAAGCGACCTCTCATCAACAATAATTCGGCTGGAATTGCCGCAACGAAGGCCTTGGTATCGATTTCTTGATTCATCGTAGTCTTCGGCATAGGCGAAGGAGTCGCTCCAGATCAAGCTGGATACGCCTTCGTGTATGGCTGCAACGAGGACCTGTTCGTCTTTAAGGCGAGGCAGGTAAAGGTATCTAGCCATGAATTCGCAGAGCTGCTTGATGCTCACATGATTGCCGGACCAAAGTGGAATTCGGTCCAGTTCCGTCCGCAGTCGAATCGCCCCCATCTGAACCATCAGTGACTCTTCATTCTTTAGCTTCTTTGCAGCACGACCGGCCAGACTGTCTTGTCCTTGAAGCTTAAGGTCGGTCCACTGGATGTCACCTTTGGGATCAGGTTGTCCCGGCACAAGAAGCCAGTGGTAGGCTTCCACGATCCGAAGATCGACCGCTTCATTGGCGTTCTTTCGCTTTGTCTCTGCCTGCCGGGTCTGAAACTGATCCAAGTTGAGGGTCACACGATCGTCCCAAATGGACAACCAGGCCAAGTACTGCCGAACAGCCTGCTCCAATTCTCGTAAGCGGTTTGTGTCACCGGCTAGAAAGACCAGGGAGTTCTTGTAATTTCTTGGTGAGGAACCACGAGTATCGAGAATCTTGCCCGCCTCTTTGTGAGCTGGGCTATTATCGTCTCGGCTCGTATGTGGATACTCCGGACCAAGAAAAACAAGTCGCGCCTCTCGTTCGTCAGGAACATCACTGCTCGGGACACAGGCGTGCACCTTGGAAAACTCCGAGCGAGACCGGGCCTCCTCGCGAAGTCGTTTCACAATCTCGTCGGTGATCTGGTCATCATGAAGTTGATTCCCGCGGTCGTCCGCCAAGCGTGCAACGGTCGGTTGAGTTGAGTACCAGTAGCGTTTCCCATCGACATACAGATAGGTGGCACTGTCCGTGAGTCGCCGAAGCGCGTCACCAAAAGTCGCAACGGATTCGCCTGGCTGCACGCAACCCAGCTTGACCTGCCGCTCGTCTATTCCACGATGAGACGCACGGAGCGTCGGCGCCGACCCCATATAGATAGTCCGCGAAACGCGGCGTGAAGCTGAATAGCGGCCAAGATTCGGATTATCCCGGTCTAGTGCCAACGGCAACGAGTTCGCCCCATCGACGTCCTTCTCAAGCACTGGCGCCCACTGGTCCTCCAGGTAGCGGGTCAGCTCCCATTGCACGACAGGCTCATCAACTGGTACGTTTCCCGGCATGATGAGCAGATTGCTTTCCTGCCGCTCCCACAAGGAGTGGATCACTGCCGCCATCAGTCTCAACACGCCCCGTGTTCGCTGGAATTTGTCGAGCGTGGACCAGTCGTTATAGAGTCGGTCGAATAACTCTGGATGGATGGGATACGCCATCTTTATCCGGCGTTCGTAGTCCGCTTCGCGACATTCCGTGGGAAACTCTTGCTGCTGTGCCCCATAGAGATCGACAAACGCCCGGGCCACAGCATCGCGAGCAATGAATTGATCTCCGGAAAGCGGCTGAAACAGACGGCGGCGAACAATCTCGAAGCCTTCATCGGGACTAGCTGGCCGCCACGAGGCTTCGACTCGCCCCACGGCGTTTTTGAGGCGAGCCAGGGCTTCGCGGCCCCTCTCGCCACCGACCTCAATGTCGGTCACCCCTCTGTCAGCCCGTTGGTGTGGGCTTTCGGACGCCGGGATGCTGACCACGAGGAGAGTATTCTTGGCGGCCTTGGCGGCCTCGCTGAGCGCTTGAGCGAACGTGAATTGAGTGTCGAATGTTCCTGCGGGCAAGTCGGCTGTTCCGTGCAACTGTCGGGCATAGGCGACCCATTCATCAATTAGGATCAAGCAGGGTCCGTACTTGTTGAAGAGTTCCTTGAGCGTATTCCCTGGATTGGTCGCTCTCTCATCGTCTTCCTTGACCATCTTGTAGCCTTCTTTGCCGCCAAGCTGCCAAGCGATCTCGCCCCAGAGTGTATGGACCTTCGTTCCATCAGGCTTCTTGTGGGGCTTACCAGGGGAAACCTGTGTTCCGACAAAGACACTACGACGTACGTTCTTCGGTAGCTCAATGCCGAGCTCCTTAACCAATTCATCGGCACCGGGCAGGTCAGCCGGAGAGGTTCCGGAGAACAGGTGATACAGCGCCAGCATCGAGTGCGTTTTGCCGCCACCGAAGTTTGTCTGAAGCTCAACGACTGGATCTCCCCCATTGCCACTTAATCGCAACACGGCCTGTGCGAGCAGACGACGAAGCCCTTCGGTAAGAAAGGTCCGTCGAAAGAATTCCGTCGGATGCTTGTACTCGTCACTTCCCTCATTCTGGTAGACCTGCCAGAGATCGGCAGCGAATTCGGCCTGCTGATACCTTCCGCTTGCCACGTCCGGGTGTGGCGTAATCACTTCACGCCACGGCTTAAGGCCACCTTGCGGTTTACCTTCTGTCGGCTGAAATGATTTTCGTCTCATTTCCTGTCGACGTTGATCGTCAAACACGAGCCGCATCACGTCCATCCGCATGTGACCAAGTTCGGAGGCGGCATCCGCTGCCGATACGGCCGAGAGCAATCGTTCCATCGAATCAAGTGCGCGAATGGCATCACTACTGCTGAACTGTTCGTTGTGGGCCCATTTGTTGCGAACATCGCGCAACTCGCTGACGATGCTACGCTCGGCATGCCCCAGCACGTTGCGAAACACGACATTCCATTGGTCCCACATGGTTCCCAAGAGAATCTGCGGGTCATCGAGATTGAGCGGATTCCGACTCGCCCGACTCGATCGACTCGCATTGTCACTTAGGACCGACTCCCAGTTGTCACCCAAGGTTGACTTGAGTTCCCGTTCGACGAAGGGGCGAAGGCCCGCCGCTAACAGATCCAGTCCCTTGCCGATACGTTCGCGATTGGAAATTGCCATAGCTTACTAGTCCGTCCCGTCAAAAAAGTTCCGGTTGAATCGATTCCTGCCGAGGGCGATTCGACAGTGCTAGTTTGGTTAATTCTGGCCAGGCAACGACGAGGGTGTTGTAGGCCATGGCTTCCTGTGCCCACTTCTTTCGTTCGCAAGTGGAATAGAGCCGGTAGGCCAAGTCACGGGCGATTTCACCAACGCTGCCGAGTTGGGCGACCAGTTGAGCAGCTCCAATTTCACCCTGTTCGTCTAGTCGATGAATAAGATGCTGAGTAATTTCCCACACGGTGAGTCGCTTGTCGGTGGCTGGATTCCAGTCTTTGGGGAGTTCGTCTCGACGGATAAGCCGCACCTTTCCGCTCTTGGCAACGACAATGCCCGCCTCCACTAAGCCGTTGACGGCCGTGTTTTTGGCTTTGCTCAGCGTCTCGGCGTCGCCAAAGGGACCTTCCTCCACGCCAAACTGTTCGAACCATGAAATTGCCCAACGAGTGTCCCCGTCGAACTCCCCTTCCTGCTCAGCCAGCACTTCATCGAGTGACTGATTGATGAGTCCCAATGCAGTGCGAACAGACATCGACGAGCCATCGCTCTCCAGAACTTTCGAATATCGCGTGAACACGGCCATGCCCGGACCGATCGCAGATTGAGCCAAGTCCACAGGCGCGATGTTTCCCCTTTGCAAGTTTCGTAGTGCCTCAGGAAGTTCATGTCGCAAGGCAGAAATGAACTCCTTACGAGTCGTCCGCCTTGCATCCTCCGGAATACGCCGACATACAATCACAATCGACGAAGCCAATGAATTCTTGTCTGCCTTTCGCCCTGACGTTTGCTCTGTACGTATTGGCCAAGTATTGAGGATCTGAAGTCCCCCAGTGATAATAACCTTAAGAATGCTCTCCCACGCAGTAACCAACGCGTCCTCTGAATTGTCAAATTCCCGCTGCTTGAAAGCATAATAGATTGTGACTGGAGATTCAGTGCTTGCCGCCTGAGCTACTTGTCTCACGGCTCCCAAAAGTTTTCGCGTGAAATCTTCTGCCGCAAGGCCTCTATCGCCATTGTGCCGGTGCCACGCCGCCACTGTTTCGGCTTCCTTTGGAGTAGCCATTGTCGACAGGAGTGTCGGATAGATGCGTCTAAGACTCGCACGCAGAGTCCCGTAAAAAAAGTCAGCAAAATCCGCATAAGCGATACTCGAGTAGTATGGCGGGTCAGTAGAAATTAATGGAGAGGCAATGAAACCTGAATGCGACAACGCCGCATCGTGTTGCCTGACTTCACCATGTCCGCATGGTGAAAGTTCAATGCAAGGCGGAATGTATTCAAGTGACTTGTCCCAACTTCCCGTCGCGCCACTAAATGGATTGACCTCGACATAATCCCAGGACATGGGAACACCCTGCTCAGAAAATGTCTGGGCAATGTTTTCTCGACCAGTATCCCAAATGCAGAAGGAGGTGAGTCGATTTGACAATCGGCCAACACCAAGCGCCAGATAGGTTGCAACTGATCTGGCGTATTCTTCGTCCCCGCAATCGTGCATGCATCGCTCAAATGCCCGATGCACAAGGCTTGCAAAAGTTTCTAGTGCCGTCTTCTGACGAGTAGTAAACAAAGAGCCGACTGTCTTGTAGCCATAGATCGGAGGATTAAAGTATCCAGAGATCTCGGGACAGGCGAGGTCATCAAGAAAGTCCGAGCGTTGAAGGAGTGGTTCGTTCGTTGCGAGCGGAGATAAATACACCCGCTGTCGTGTGCCCTCTGCAATTACGGCGAGCTTTACGTGTCCAATCCGATGTCTATTTCCCTCTTCTTTCATGTGTTTGGCGTCAATCGGCTCATTTGATAGTATGCACTTAAATACACCCCGCCCAGTCTTCGTGCCGGACGAAACCTTAGTTTTGCTGTCTTCAGATGGCTTTCCAAGATGAATAGTGAAAGAGTACGAGTTGCTTGCTCTGTCAAAATGGGGCGCAATCCATGCCTCCTTCCCGGCCTTTTGGCATACGTAATAGGTGCTAATCAGAGGAACGTGTGCACCCTCGACTGCTGGATCAGGGCTTCTTACGGTCCGAGCCCATAGCCAAGCGATTACCGTCAGTGTTTTTCCCGCGTATTGCGCTAGTTCAGGTTGCTCCTCCGCCATTTTGTGGGTGACGTCGACCTTCGGATAAAGGTGACCGATTTGCTTTTCTGCTTCATCCCGCATCCACTTTCCATAGTACCTAACATCCTCTGCAAGTCCTGTTGCCCCAACCCAGTCCCTATCAATCTTATCCATCAGTGCCTTACCCTTCCCTCCTTTACCTTTCGCAGAGCCTTCGCTGTGCAATCCGGGATTAACCGGCGGTCGGCCGGCAAATTTTGCGGGAATCTCGATAAGTGCCTTGTTGATCAATACCGACACTGGATTTAAATCGCTTGCGTAGGCGCGTAAGCCAAGCCGCTGGGCTTCGAGCGGAATCGACCCGCCGCCCGCAAACGGATCGAGTACCGGCGGAGCATGTTCGGCCAGGAACGCATTCACGACGTCAGCTGGTGGCAGCCGCGACACATCGAATGAAAACCTTACTCGCCCAGCCTTTTTGTCCAGGCCCATCGCCTGCGGTCGGCAATGCCCCTTTGTGACGAGATCCTGAACCGTGACCTTCGGGCCTTTCCCGTTGCCAGGAGAAAGCTCGTAGTCGGGGGCGAGTTCCTCGAGCTCGATCTTCCGGGACGCTACACACCGAGCAATCTCCGCCCGTGCCGATCGGATTACTTCCGGGTTGTTCGAGTTCTCCCAGGCAACCAGCTCCTCAATGAGATTGAATAGGTCCGCCCGCTTGATTCCCGCCGAATCCTCATCCACCGAACCGTCCGGCTTGCGGTACTGCGGATCACTGTCCGGGTCATCGACGAGCGACGAAAAGAGCACCGCCCGGCAAGCCGCCAACGGCCGCCGCGCCCACCACAGATGCAGCGTCGCGGGATGCCCATGTCGAATCGACTTCTCCCGCGCTGACTCGGAATTGATCGCCGCCAGCGGCAGGGATACTTCGATGAGTTTCTTTCGGTACGGTGTCGTCATTGGCAGTCTTGCCCCTCCCTAAAAACCCATTGCGTTCGGTGCCATTTCGATGTCGGTGGCGAAGTTCCGCAGGTGCCTGTGACGCGGCCCAAGCGGCCTGTCGGTGGTCCGGATTCGGGTCGGAATTGCGCTTTGGGCGCTATGGAAACCAAAACGCTATTTCTTACGCAACCCCCTGTCAACACAGGACTTGTGTTCTCAGTCTCCGGTCGAGGCCAGCGATTGCTGGAGGCCGTTTTAGGGCGGAATTGCGCTTTAGCGGTCATTCCTGCTCCTCCCCAAAATACCAGCGACCACCCTTGGTTCGGCCCCGGCTAAAAGCCTTTCCCTCCGCCTTGAGTTCCAAAAGGAGCTTCTGGACTCGATCCCGTGAAA
>JBJHCD010000144.1:0-9451 GCA_050485845.1 Pirellulaceae bacterium
GGATGGTCGTGAGTGCCTCGCCCCTGGCAAGCGAAATCGGGGCCGAGGTCTTATCGGACGGCGGTACGGCCGTGGATGCGGCGGTGGCGGTGGCCCTGGCGATGGCTGTTACCTGGCCTGAAGCCGGAAATATCGGTGGGGGGGGATTCATGATGGTCCACTCGCCGGATAAAGAACGCCCGGTCTGCATCGAGTACCGTGAGACGGCCCCGCTGCGGGCCACGGCGAACCTCTTCCAGCCAGACGATTCGCCGCTGTCCGCCAAGGCGGTCGGCGTTCCAGGCACGGTGCGAGGTTTGCATGAAGCACACCGACGGTACGGCCGCCTACCTTGGCGCGATCTGGTTCTCCCGGCGGTCCGTTTGGCTCGCGATGGCTTCTTGGTTGATCAGCACTTGGCCAGCTCGTTGAACGGAATCCTTCGCCGAGAGGCCATTCAAACCTCGGAGCGGTTCGCCGAGTTTCGGCGAGTGTATGGCAAACCGGATGGCAGTCGCTGGTCGGCGGGGGACCAATTGCAACTACCCAACTTGGCCCGCACGCTACAAGCCATCGCCGATGAAGGTCCGGATGGATTCTACCGTGGCTGGGTTGCCGATCTCGTCGTGGACGAAATGGAGCGGGCGGGAGGCCTGATCACTCATCGGGATCTTGCCGAATACGAGGCAGTCGTGCGGGAGCCGATTCATGTCTCCTTTCGGGGCCATGATGTCTGGGGGCCTCCTCCTCCTAGCTCCGGAGGAATTTGTCTCGCCCTGATGCTGCGGATGCTGGAGCCCCAAGACCTGCGAGGGAAGGGGCGTCACTCACCCGAGACTCTGCATTGGCTTGCCGAAGTGATGCGTCGCGCGTATGCCGAGCGGGCTCGGCACTTGGGAGATCCGTCCTACACACCGATTCCCAGGTACCTGCAGAGCGGCGAATTCGCGGGCCGATTGGCCAGTGGAATCGTGCCGGATCGAGCGACGGCGAGCGAGGAGTTGGCCGGTGAGATTCCAATAACACACGAATCGGACAGCACGACGCATTTCAGCGTGATCGACCGACAGGGGCTGGCCGTATCGAACACGTACACGCTGGAGGCGAGTTTTGGTTCTTGCTTGGTGGTCCCCGGCGCTGGGTTCCTCTTGAACAACGAGATGGGGGATTTCAATTGGTTTCCAGGGGAAACGAACACTCGGGGACGCATCGGCACGTTGCCGAACATTGTCGCGCCTCGCAAACGGATGTTGAGTTCCCAGACACCGGTTATTGTCACTCGGGATGGAGCGCCGGTATTATTGACGGGAAGTCCCGGCGGGCGGACGATTATCAATACCGTGCTCGGAATTGTCCTCAATCGACTGGAATTCGGGCTCTCCTTGGAAGATGCCGTTGCCGCGCCTCGGTTTCATCACCAGTGGTTCCCGGACGAACTGGTTTTGGAACCAGGTCCGTGGGGAGACCGGGAAAGCATGGTCGCCGGACTTCGCGCGAAGGGACATCGGGTCAGTATTCGTGGCGGAAATCAGGGGGCGGCCCATTCGATCTCCATTGATCGGGAAACGGGAGAGCGGATCGGCGTGGCTGACTGGAGACGGGGAGGTCGGGCCGTCCCGGAGAGAGAGGCCGTTGAGCCAGCCCCTACCCGCGGCCACGAGGGGGCGATGCCATGCGGCGAGCGGTAACGGGCGGTTTCGTTTCCCCCATCAACTGCAGGAGGGCCGTGATGCCGAGCCCAAGGATGAAGCCGCCGATGGAAATAGAAGACCACCGAACAAACGGCAATCTTCGTGTTGTTGACGTCGGGAAATGTTCCCGACGGAATGTCATCACGCAGGGGAATCATCGGTTTTCCTCGGCGTCGGGGCGGGGGAGGGTGATCAGGAACTCGGCGCCGGGCCCGTCACTTCCAATATCCAACGTCCCCCCATGGGCTTCGATGATTCGCCGAGCGATCGGCATGCCCAGTCCCGTTCCCTTGGACTTCGTCGTGTAGAAAGGCTCGAACATCCTCCGGCGTTGTTCGGCGGTCAACCCAGGTCCATTGTCACGGAGGCGAATCTCCCAGATCGGCTGATTCTCCTGTCGGCCCGCTCGACACTCCACCTGAATTTCCACCGCTCCGGTAACGGCGGCGAGTGAGTTTTCCAGTAGATTTCGGAAGACCTGCGTCAAGCGAAAGTGATCGCCCCGGCAAGTCACCCGGGATGGAGCTTGTTCCTCGGCGGGGATGGGCTGGAAATGCGGCAAGGTCTCACGCAGTTGAGCTTCTCGACCGGACCGTTGCTCGGAGAGCAGACTCCAGGCTTCTCTCCAGACCTGAGGCAGCACGACTTCCGCGATCTCCAATTGCTGCGGCTTGGCAAAGTTACTGACCTCGTCGAATAAGCGTTTAATTTCGTTTTGGGCCTGTATGATCCGCTGGACGAGGCCCAAAGGACGAGGCTGCTCGGCAACCTCCAGTTCGAGCATTTCGAGGCAGGCGTGCGTCCGCTGCAGGGCATTTCGGCATTCGTGAGCGAGCCCGGTCACCATCTGCCCGATTGCGGCCAACCGTTCCGCTTGCAGCATCCGCTGCTCGGCCACTTTCTTTTCCGTCAGATCACGAAGAATCCCCGTGAACACTCGGCGACCATGAAATTCCGATTCGGTCACCGCCAGTTCCAGGGGTAACAAGGTTCCATCACGACGCCGTCCCTGGACCTCTCGCCCGATTCCGATGATCTTGGCCGGGCCTCCCTGCAGGTAGTTTGCCAGATACTGATCATGTTCATCCCGAAAGGGAGGAGGCATCAGCATGGAGACATTTTGTCCGATGAGCGCGTCGAGTTCATAGCCGAAGAGCCGGACGGTAGCGGGATTGCACCATTGGATGATTCCAGACTCATTGATGGTGACCACGCTATCAACCGCCCCTTCGACCACCGCTTTCAACAAGGCTTCATGGTCGGGAGGAAAAAGATTAACTTCGGAAGAACTATCCCCCGGCCAAGGGGAAGGAGTTTGGGGAGGCATGAACACCTCTTCGACGAGCCATCGAGGGCTTTCAGGACGAACGAATCTGCTCGGTTAAGTCAGTGGGTCGGCCACGAGCCGGTAACGGGACCGGATCAGTGGCGGAGGACCAGCACCGGACAATGCGCCAGCCGGACGACTCGTTCCGCGACCGAGCCGATCAACAGCCGGCGGAGGCCTCGGCGTCCGTGAGAAGGAATGACGATCAGGTCCGCCTTCAGTTCCTGGGCGTATCCGGAAATTCGATGTCCCGCGTCTCCCACGGCAACGTGAATCTGGACTTTGGCGAACTTCGGATCGGCCAGTTTCTGCGTCAGGACTTCGCGAACGTGTTCCGCTCGTTTCTGATCATCCGCCGTCTGCCAGATCACCCCGGGATCGGCGGCAGACAATTCCGGTAGCACGTGAATGACGTGCACCATCCCCGACTCGCCCACGATATCCAGAGCGGTATCAACCGCCTCCAACGAATCGGGGGAAAAATCGACCGGGGCGAGAACGGTCTGGGGAGTGGTCCAGGGCATCGAATCATTTCTCCATGAAGTCAAACAAGCGAACCTGAAATGCCATCCGGGCACCCGTCCTGTTGTATCTACTTCCGCGGGGGCTCACCAGTCCGAGTCGCGAAATCGAAGGCTTGAATTCCGAACTCACCTAGGGGCAACGGGAGTGCCGCAAGGGACGAACATACCCTGTAGCTTGCGAAGTAGCTGGGCCAGCATGTCGGGAAGACTGCCGCGGGTGTCGAGTTCACAGTGCCCATCACTGGAAGTAGCCATCGATTGATCCGACTCCTCCAGAAGTTCGTCCATTTCTCCCTGTAGCTCCGGTAGCCCCGGCCAAGCATCGGACACCCCATTTCCCTCGGACAGGCGAGTGGCAATTCTTTGCCGAGCCATCTCGAGAGGACACGAGCAGTGGACGCGTAGCGTGGCCGCTCCCTGCCTTGCGGCCAGTTCGCGGAACGTGGCTCGCTGGGAACGGGCCAAGAAGGTACCGTCGAGAACGATCGAGACGCCTTGCCGGAGATACTCTTCCGCTTGCTCGGCCATCACATCGTAGACTTTCTGACGGTTTTCTGGTGAGTACATCTCATCGGAACGTTCCCGTGGATCCTGCCTCGTCACTTCGCTGGACGAACGACCATTACCGCCGTTTCGGTCCGGAAAAAGCTGACGACGCAGCCGATCGGTCTGCAGGTGGACCAGCCCAAGTCGGTCGGCCAAGGCGGCCGCCACGGTCGACTTCCCGACGCCCGAACGTCCATGGACAATGACCATCAACGGTGGATAGAGGTCCCGTACGTAGCTGTCCGCCAGGGCCAGATACTGCTCGGCTTCCTCGCGGGCCCGCTGCTTCTCTGTCCCACTCACTTGAGAGGCTCGCAGCATGTTCACCTTGGCTCGCACCGCGGCGCGATAGGACTTGTAGTAGGCAACCAGCGATTCGGGAGCGTGATCTTGCGCGGTCTCGCGATAGTAGTCGATTAACTGCTGACCTACGCCAGGGGCCCCGAGACGGTCACACTCCATGGCCAGGAAACTCAATTCGTCCAAGACATCGAGTTGGCGAAATTCGGAATTGAATTCAATGCAGTCGATGACGACCGGGGTCGGAGTCAGATAGACATGCTCGGGGCGCAGGTCTCCATGTCCCTCCACGATTCGACCATCGCAAACACGACTTTCCAGAATCTCCGCCTGCAGATGGAGAAAGAGAAGTTGGGCGGTGTGAATGCGGAGGACTCGATTCGGATCCAGACCATGTTCCTCCCGCAATAGCTCGGCCCGGTTCGCGCGGACATGAGCCAGCACGGCTTGATGGTACTCGTCGGTCAGCATTTGAACCGGGGGCTGGCGGTTGTAGAAATGGCACAAGAAATCAGCGATCCGTCGCAGCTCATGTTTGGCCAGATGTCCTTCGCGCAGCCGAACATCCAGTGCCGCCGCGGCGGGCAACCGCCTCATGCGAACAGCCCACTCGACCACCTCCCCCGGTCCCTGAATGGCAACACGTCCCTGGGCATCCCGAGTGATCGGAACCACGCCCGAATAGACTTTCGGCGCCAAACGCTGATTCAACTCCTGCTCCATCTGACAGGCGTGACGCCGCAGGGCCAGGGTGCTGAAATCCAGAAAATCATACCGAACGGGCTTTTTCAGTTTGTAGACAAACCGGTCCGTGAGGAAGACCCATGAGATATGTGTCTCCAGGCGTTCCACCGTGGCCGTCGTCTCCGGGTATGCGTCGTGGCGAAGCAGTTGCCGCAGCATGTCCGCCGTGTCAATGGGCGTATCCATCGCATCAACCATTCGTTATTCCAACGGACACTCGCCGGTCCGTTGGGAAGTAACGCCTTGCCAAACCGGGGATCGCGACTTATTGTCCACTTCTTATTTCCGCTGCATTTCATCCATGACGTTGACCAGCGTGGAGACGACATCCATGGAACTGACCATTCCGATGGGAGCCCCCTGGGAATCGAGAACGACCAGCCGGTGGGCATGTTGAAGACACATGATCCGAGCGGCCGCGAGGATTCCCGTTTCGGGCGCGATCGACTGCACTCCATGGCTCATCACCTCCGCCACGCGCCGTCCATCCTCCGTACCTCCCATGCTCGACTTGGTGCCGTTCCCATCCGAGCCACCGCCGGCACCGAACTCGGGATCGGTGGCTGTGGCTCCCAACGCCACTCGAAGCAGTTCCCGGAGCCCCACCATCCCGACACAGACACCTTCGCGATCAATAACCGGGGCGGACGCGACTCCCTTGTCAAGAAATCGTTTCGCCGCTTGTTGGAGAGTCTCATCGACCGGGATGCAAAACACTTGTCGCGTCATCACATCAGCCACTCGCAAACTCTCCAACCTCTCAATGGCGATATCCATCCCCGGCTCTCCCTACATTCCGCTGCTTCAACTCGCACAATCTGCACTCAAACGGCGATCAATCTGACGGGCTCAGACTTCCAGCGCCATGTCGGATGGCGTGGCCTGCGGAAGTTCCACGGGCTGAGTCTTCGGTTTGACGGTCAGGACCGGCACGGTGGCACGACGGACCACCGATTCGGCAACACTTCCCATCAACATTCGAGTCAAACCGCGACGCCCGTGCGTGGAAATCACGATCATCGTAGCCCCTTCCTGTTCCGCGCAGCGGACAATCTCCTCGGCCGGTTGCCCTTCCAGGAGCCGATAAGTGACCCCGAGATCCCGGTCAGTCGGCTGGACTTCCCGAAGCATGTTCCAGAGGGCTTCGCGACTGGTCTCGACCGGAAAAGCCCCCACTCCCATGTCCGTGTACACGGCCACCGGTTCGTGGACATGGACAATGAGCAATTCCGCCTGCTGAGCCCGAGCCAGGGCCTCGGCCTGAGCCAAGGCAACTTCACTCCACTCGGAAAAATCGACGGGGACGAGAATTCTCTTGGTCTTCATGGTCGTACTCCCTCTTTACTCCCTCGCACTTGTCACTAGTCCAAAATCGTTTGGCCGGCGAGCAGTTTGAATTCTTAGTCCTCCCCCTCGCTACGGCCCCGCGGATTCACGCCTCGCTTCCTCGAGATCGCATGGCGACCCAACTGGCCACCATTCCACCATCTCCTGGTGAAAAGCCCCGGAAGGAACCGATCCGCCACCCAATGTCTCGCAAGTTGTGTGCCATTTCCGTCGGGTTGGGCAGACCGCGACATGTCGCTCTGCCAGATTGGTGGATGCGGTTGCTGGCCACCTTGCCGAGCCAGCGAGGAAAGCCAGCGAGGAAACTCGGTGAAGCTCGACCTCCCCATCGCCTCGAAAAAAGTTGACGGTTTCTCACCGCCGGAACGCGCCGGAGGGCGGGTGACAACGTGGCGGTGAGCGAATAGACTGGGGCCTGTGCGAATACGGGCGCCTCCTCCTGCGGAAGTGCTCGAAGCGCGCATCGCCGATACCCCGAGCGGCGGATGGCGTCCTCCCTGTGGGCAGATTCCCGCCAGGATGGAGAGAGAGTCCACGGCGACTCCTTTCCGTCGGCGGAAGAATTTGGCACCGAAGAATTTGGCCACGGCGGTATACGGCCACGGCGGTATACGGCCACGGCGGTATACGGCCAAGACAGGATACGGCCAAGACAGGATACGGCGATCACCCCCGAAGACAGCGACCACCGGAAACAGGGCGACCAGAGTGGGACTTGACCACCGGCGGAATTTCTCCCACCGACCCGCCCAGGAATGAGTTGACCTCCTCCATGTCCAACCACGCTCAGATTGAACTTCTGGTGATTGACGACGATGATGAGTTTCGTGGGCTCATGGTCGACCGATTCAGTCAATCGGGCTTTCGCGTTCAGGAGGCTTCCGACGCGGAGGAGGCCTTGGCCGTCGCGGAACGTCACGACGTGGATGTGGTGGTCTGCGACATGGTCATGCCCGGGTTATCGGGAATTGACCTCTTGGAACGGATCAAGCGAGATCATCCGGAATGTGAAGTCCTCCTGCTTACCGGCAAGGCCACGGTCGAGACGGCCGTGAAGGCGATGAAGTTGGGAGCCTATGACTTTCTCACCAAGCCGTTTCCCTTGCGAGAGTTGGAAACGTTGATCGAGAAGGCCTACGACCGTCGGCGACTGCACAAGGAAAACCGGCAGCTCAAGGCGCTGCTGGAACGAGTGGAGCCTCAGCTAGAGATGGTCGGGGAATCCGCTCTGATGCAGGAATTGTTTCGCCTGATCGAGCGAGCAGGTCCGAGCGACAAGGCGATTCTGATTCAGGGGGAAAGTGGCACCGGAAAGGAATTGGTCGCTCGGGCCTTGCACCGCTGCAGCCGGAGAGCTCAGCGTCCGATGGTCGTGATCAATTGTGCCGCCCTGCCGGAAGCACTGCTGGAGAGCGAACTATTCGGCCACGAAAAGGGATCCTTCACGGGTGCCGTCACGGCCAAGCCAGGATTGTTCGAGGTCGCCGACGGGGGGACGCTGTTCATTGATGAGATCGGTGAACTCCCCGGCTCGCTGCAAGCCAAGTTATTGCGTGTCTTGGAAGATGGATCGCTCCGTCGCATCGGTTCGATCAAGGAGCGTCGCGTGAACGTCCGGCTGTTGGCCGCCACGAATCGCAACATGTCGGACGAGGTGCAGCAGGGCCGATTCCGCGAGGATCTCTATTACCGGATCAACGTGATGTCACTGGAGCTGCCGCCGCACCGTCAGCGGCGGAGCGACATCCCGCTACTGGTTGCGCATTTCCTGGGAGGGGAATGGGATATCGAAGAGGCTGCCATGCGGGCGCTGGAAGCCTATGACTGGCCGGGCAATATCCGCCAATTGATGAATGCCCTGGACCGAGCGAAGATCTTGTCGGATGACCAAGTGGTCCACCTCCACGACTTGCCGCGCGAGGTGACGGAACAGCCACGTGCTTCAGGAGTCGCTCCCGCTCCTCAGAATTCGGACCGGCTGGCCGCGCTGGAGCGATCCAAGATCATCGAAGTGCTCCAGCGGGAAGGGGGAAACAAGTCTCGGGCAGCTCGAGCCCTGGGAATCGATCGACGCAAGCTGTACCGTCTGGTCGAAAAATACCAGATCGAAGTCTGAGCCCCGAAAATTGTTTCCCTGTCGCTTATCGCCTAATGGCTGATACCCAACGCTCGGGCCATGACCCGGTCTTCCGCGTCTTCGTGGGCAATCAACTTCTTGGTCAACCGGAGGAAGTCTTCCCGCCACGCATCGGTGACCTCCTGCTGTTCCCGGAGCTGATCGGTCAAGGCGTCCAGCTCCTTCAGCAGCAGCGGGTGTTCCCACGCAACCCACATCGCTTGATCAGCGACCGCCGGGCACCTGGCAACAGCCTCCTCAAGGCATCCCCCTTCGTCTTCTTCGGCAAAGTGTCGAGCCAACTCGTCGCGGAGATGGCCCAGTTGAGCCAGGAACTCATCAAGAGGCCCATGGGCTCCGTGAACTGCTTCCAGTATGGCCCGCCTCAGCAGGCGGTGCTCGGAACGTAGGTGAGCGACAAAAGTAGTCGTTTCAGTCAAATCGGCATTCATGACTCGCTCGCTTTCTCTCCATCCTTGGAGGAGTGCTTGTATGTCAGCACGGGGCATTTGGCTCGACGCACGATGGCTTCGGCCACGCTACCCATCAACAACCGGCTGAGCCCCGTGCGACCATGGGTTCCCATGACCACCAGATCAACATTCTCTTCTTCAGCCAGCCGGACAATCGCGCTGGGAGGATCTCCCGTCACGAGTCGATGTTCGAATTGGACATCGTCGCGAGTCGGCTTCACCTCACGCAGCATTCGCTTGATTTCATCATGCGCGGGCTCGGGAAGCCCGTAGTACATTTCCCCACCCCCATACGCCACCGGGGGCTCCTCGACATGGACGATCAGCAGGGTCGCTCCCGCATCCTTGGCCAGGACCGTGGCCATTTCCAACGCGGCGTCACCGGTATGGGAAAAGTCAGTGGG
>JBJHCD010000145.1:0-4095 GCA_050485845.1 Pirellulaceae bacterium
TCCATTCGGCTTCCAGGATTCGGCTAAGCGTCATCCGTGCGGCTCCTCTTGCTCAGGTGGTCGTGCGAAAGGGGCTATCGTTCCTGCCGGCCGTCAGCGCCCGGCGACTCATGGGAATCATGGGAATCATGGGACTCATGGGAATCATGGGACTCATGGGAATCATGGGATTCATGGGACTCATGGGAATCATGGGAATCATGGGATTCATGGGATTCGGGTAACGCGGGGGTCGTCTCGGGGGCATGGTCATGATGCGTGACAAACGAAATATCGGCCAGATAGAGGTACTGATCCCAGACGGCCAGGAGAATGGCGACGGCCACGTAACCGGCGATGTACTGACTGACCACTCGGAATGACTCGGCCTCCAGTTGCCATGGGAGAAAGAGGGCGCCGCCCGGAAGGGGTGAGTGGACGACTCCGAAAGTCGTGGCGGCCGCCGCAATCAGAAAGTAGAGAGCGGCCGAGGACAAACGGCGATCGATGATGGCCGAGAGCGCGGAGGCCCAAAGCAGGCTGGTGACAATGAACCCGTTGGAGAGAATCCGGAGGGTCAGGAGGTCATGCCGCAGGGATGGATCATTCAAGTCGCCGAAGCCCAGCCCCTGATCTCCCAGGACTCGTTCGGCAAAGCTGAGCCCGAGAAAGGCGAGAGCCGGGATGCAGGCGAACCCCACGGCGGCGTAGTGCCGTTTGGGAACGGCATGGAAGCTTTGCGCGGTGATCTCCAAGCCGATAAAAATCAGGATGGGGAAGATGGCGGGCTTGGGAATCCAGACATAGAGATAGGCGAAGAAGCCGATCACCCCGGCCGCTCCGACAAACAGGGCCGTGGCCAGCGTGTAGGCACTGCGGCCTCCCATCGCCTTATAAGCTGGATGACCGATGTACGGCGTGGTCTGGATCACCCCGCCGCAGAGGCTGGCCAGCAGCGTCGCCACTGCTTCGACCCCAATGACTTGTCCGGTGTCGTATTCGTCCCCGGCCGCCGCCGCGCTTTCGGTGCAGTCGATTCCCCCCACCACGGTTCCCAGCGCGAAGGGGAGAATGACGGGCAGGTAGGGAATGGTGGCCTTCATGGAGGCGAGCCACTGGAATTGGAACACTTGGAGCCATTCGGTGGGCCAGAGCCCCATTCGGGGATCAATCAGTCCACTCGGTTCGGCTTCCAGCAGGCCCAATCCCTGAAGCGCGTAATACATGCCTCCCCCGACCAGCAACGCCGCGAACGCTCCGGGAACCCGCCCAGGGAACGGGATCCGCGCAACGAGGGTGGTCAATATGATCGCCAAGGAAACCAGGCCAATCAGGGGAAGATGGAGGATTTCCATCAGCGGCAGGAAGCTGATCAACACCAGGGCGACGGCGGCAAGCGACCCCAGCAGGCCAGCTCGAGGAGCTTGCCGGCGTACCCATCCGGACACCAGAGCACAGGCTAGCTTGAACCAACCGCTGATGAAGATGGCACAGATCCCGATGTGCCAGGTCTGCATGGCCGCCGCTTGTTCGTCGAGCCCCGATTGCCGAGCGGCCAGGTAGGCGGGGCCAAGCACGAAGAAGACCATGCCAAACGTACTGGGGGTATCGAGCCCCAAGGGCATCGCCGTCACGTCGCCGCGTCCCGACTTTCGGGCGAGTCGCAGGGCCATCCAAAAGAAGAGGATGTCGCCGACGAAGACACCCAGCGCCGTGCCGGGGACCATGTAACGTAGGGCAAAGTTGGCTGGAAATTGGTAAAGCGCCGAGAGGAGACCGACAGTCAGCAGCAATCCGGCGATGTTGTCCAACATCAAGCCGAAGAAAGCATTTACGTCACCGGGAGCCGCCCAGTTCACCTGTCGCTTTGACACTTGGACACCATGGGCACGGATTTTGCAAATTGGAAGGTTCGTGAGTGTAAGCCCCCCTCGGGCGAAAGTCAAACACCCTGCAATCGACAGACTTTAGCGGCTCGCATTCCGGGCCACCAACGGACCTCCAGCGATTGATCACGAACCCCGAGCCCCCCGGATGTCGGTCATTTGGATGGGCTTCGGTACGTTACTCGATTTCAAAAAAGTTCGCCAAACGCCGTGCACTATGTTAGGATAACGGCAGTTCGGGGAGCTAGGGCCGAGCGGCACTGTCATGGGAGGACTTTGCCCGGCCGAAAACCTCATTGAACTCTCCTCCTGGAAGTGCGTAGAAAACGATGATCACAAACGCCACCCTGGGTCGAACTCGTTCCATCCCCGCCCACTCGGAAGCCAGCGAATATCTGGAGCACGAGGCGGGAGACGAGCATTTTTTGACCGATGAACAATTATTGATCGAGTATCGGGAGACGGGTGCTCGGGAGTTGTTCGCCCAACTGGTGAAACGGTACGAGCGGGAATTGTATAGCTACTTGCGGCGATATCTCGGCGACGCCGAGATCGCCGAGGACGTGTTTCAATCGACCTTCCTCCAAGTTCACTTGAAACGAGATCAGTTTGAAGAGGGGCGACGCTTCCGGCCCTGGCTCTACACCATTGCCACCAACCAGGCCATCGATTGTCAGCGGCGAACTCGCCGTCATCGCATGGTCAGTCTGGATCAGATGGTCGGAGACGCGGGATCGGATCCCCCCGGCAAGCTGTCCGATTTTTTGGTCAGCTCGGATCAAGATCCGCTGACTCATGCCAGCGAGCAGGAGCGGGGAGAGTGGGTGCAGGGTGCGATGGACCGTTTGTCCGACCAGATGCGGCATGTGATTCACCTGGTGTACTATCAAGGCTTGAAGTATCGAGAAGCGGCGGAAGTCCTTTCCATCCCCGTGGGGACGGTCAAGAGCCGGCTCCATGCGGCGGTCGGAAAACTCAATGAGATCTGGCGGGACACGCACGCCGAGTCAACCTAGCAGAGTCGGATGAACCGTGAGCCAGCTACGTGAACAATTGCTCGGTTACCTGCTCGGAGCCCTGGAAGCAGACGAAATCCGCGACATCGAAAAAAGGCTTGCCGAAAGTCCCCAGATTCGGGAAGAACTGGAACGATTGAAGGTGGCCCTTTTCCCACTGGAGTCGCTTCGGGATGTCTTCGAACCTCGGGGTGACTTAGCCGAGCGAACGTGCCAGCGGATCGACGCCCAGTGCGCCGGTGACCAGCAAACCGGTGACCAGCAAACCGGTGACCAGCAAACCAGCGACCAGCAAGCTCAAGCGGCCGCCCAAACGGGTGACCCAGAGCGGATGGTTTCCCCGGCCGGACGGTCGCTGGCTCCGCATGCTCGACTCGAAGCAAGCCCGACCATTCCCCGCCGGTCCACGGGCTGGCTGGACACGTTCGTCAGTGTGGGAGTCTGCACGGCCCTGGCGCTGCTCTTCTTTCCCGCGTTGCTGAACAGCCGCGAGCTGGCTCGGCGGAATCTCTGCCAAGCCAACTTGCGGCACGTCGGGATGGCGATCGAGCTGTATCACACTCGATTCGGGTCGATCCCCTACATCCCGCTACAGGGGCCGAATTCCTTTGTCGGTTATTACGCCTCCGTGCTGCGGGATTGCGCCTATTTGGAGAATGACTGCCAGTTGATCTGCCCCGGTTCCGACATCGCCGCGCATCGCAATGGTTTCTGTGTCCCGAGCCAGGAGGTTCTCGAGCAGGCTCGTCCCGATGAATTAATTCGTTTGCGGGCGTCGGCCGGTGGTTCCTATGGCCATCATCTCGGCGTCTTCGCGGAAACACGGCACTTTGCCCCCGCTCTCCATGACCGGTCCCAATGCGTCATCATGACCGACGCGCCGGACTATCATCGCCCGAACTTTATCAGCTCGCATCACGGCGGCCAGGGCATGAACGTGCTGTTCGCCGACATGCGGTGTGCTTTCATCCGCGGATGCGAGATCTTGGGGCCGAACGGGAAGGACAACGTTTTTCTGAACAGTGATGGTCATATTGCCGCCGGACTGGGCTATCACGACAGTGTTATCGCCTCCAGCGGGATTTCGCCGCGGATCATCACCGTCTCGCTGCCGGATCGTCCCTGAAACGGGGTAAGGAAAAGGCGGAAGGTGTCTTCGGAGTCCAATCTCCGGCAATTCGCACCTTGCATTTCGTCATTCGTGTTTCGCTGGT